>CAVIFH010000040.1:0-11032 GCA_963641615.1 bacterium
GATTGGGGCAAAAGATCCGGTGAAGGCCGCAGACGAACCCAGCGGTATTGCCCTATAATATATGCCGTAGGTGAATCCTGTAAGGGGGGTACGCCTGCGGCAATTTTATATTGAAGAGGAGATTTTACTATGGAGTACGGCTATGTTCGTGTTTCAACCAGAGATCAGAATGCGCAGCGGCAAATCATTGCCATGCGGGAATGCGGTATCCCGGAAAAGCAGATTTATATTGATATGCAGTCCGGAAAAGACTTCGAACGGGGAAGCTACAAGAAGATGTGCCGAAAACTGAAAAAGGGGGACACCCTTATCGTAAAGAGCATCGACCGGCTGGGGAGAAATTACAGCGAAATTCTGGAGCAATGGAGACATATCACAAAGGAAAAGCAGGTTTCCATTGTGGTGCTGGATATGCCTTTGCTCAATACCGAGCAGGGGCGTGACCTCACGGGCCTTGTGATTGCGGACATCGTTCTGCAGCTGCTGAGCTATGTGGCGCAGACGGAGCGGGAGTTTATTCGTCAGCGGCAGGCGGAGGGAATCGCCGCGGCAAAGGAGCGCGGTATCCGATTTGGCAGACCGGTAAAGGACTTGCCGCCCGATTTTGATGAGATTGTGGAAGCATGGCAGCAAAAAATAATTTCCACATCGGAGGCATCAAGCCGAAGCGGTATGAGCCAGTCGACATTTTTACGCAAAGTGCGGGGATACGGGCACCTGCGTGAACAGCCTTTGAAAAAGAAGCAATGATCGAGATTTGCACCGTACTATATTTGCTGATTTCGTGAAAATCCGGGAGCAAATGCAAAGACGGTCTGTTAAAAAATAGCAATATACTTTTACTGCAAAATGTGGTATAATTCTTAGAGCTTGGCGCGGGTGGGCAGACCCGGCAGTCCGATGAGGGCGGATCATCCCTCAATAACAGCGGTAAAATTGCGGGCGATTTTTCGGAAAGAGGCGATTCAGGGCCGGACTTCCCAAAATCGGCTGCGCATTTTGTGATTTATTTTTCAAAATTTGAAAGGAGATTTCTCATTTGGCAGAAAAACTGAAAATTATCCCTCTTGGCGGTCTGGATGAAATCGGAAAGAACATGACCGTTTTCGAATACGGAAAAGATATGATTATTGTGGATTGCGGCGTAGGATTCCCGGATGAGGATATGTACGGCGTAGATCTGGTAATCCCCGATTTTTCTTATGTAGTTGCAAATTCCCAGAAGCTGCGCGGTATGTTTATAACCCACGGGCATGAGGATCATATCGGCTCTATCCCCTATTTTATGAAGCAGGTGATCTGCCCCGTGCACGGAACTGCCATGACCAACGGGCTGATCAAGCTGAAGCTGGAAGAGCATAAACTGGATGACAAGGTCAAGCTGATTACCCACAAACCCGGCGATGTGGTGAAGGCAGGATGCTTCAGTGTGGAGTTTATCCATGTCAACCACTCTATTGCGGATGCGGTCGCGTTTGCCATTCACACGCCCGTCGGCACGGTGGTAATGACCGGCGATTTTAAAATTGACCCGACGGCCTCCTGCGGTATGACCGATCTGGCCCGCTTTGGACAGCTTGGAAACGAAGGCGTTTTGGCTCTGCTGGCGGACTCCACCAATGTGGAGCGTCAGGGGTATACCCCCAGCGAGAATGTCGTGGCGGAGAGCCTGGACCGGCAGTTTAAAGGCTGCGAGGAGCGCATTATTGTGACGACATTTGCCTCCAACATGCATCGTATCCAGGCAGTGCTCACGACAGCCCAGCGCTACGGGCGCAAGGTCGCCGTGACCGGACGAAGCATGGAAAATATGCTGAAGGTTGCCCAGGAGCTTGGATACCTGAATGTGAAGCCCGGCACCATTGTGGATATCACGACAATTAAGAGCATCCCTAAGAACAAGATCGTGATTGTGTCCACCGGGTCCCAGGGAGAGAACATGTCTGCGCTGTACCGGATGGCCTTTTCTACCCACAAGCAGGTGGAAATTACAGCCGGCGACCGCATCATTATCTCCGCTTCCGCAATCCCCGGGAACGAGAAGGCAATTTCGAAGATCATCAATGAGCTCTACCGCAAGGGCGCTGAGGTGGTGTACGAAAAGAGCGAGGGACTCCATGTGTCCGGGCATGCCTGCCAGGAGGAACTGAAAATTATTCACGCCCTGGTAAAGCCCCGCTTTTTCCTGCCTGTTCATGGAGAGCAGCGGCATCTGCAGCTGCACAGCAAGCTTGCACAGGCAATGGGCATGAATGCCCGGAATATCCATATCGGAGATATCGGCACGGTGTTTGAGTTTACGGCGAAGAGCTGCAAGGAGGCACCGCCCGTCACAGCAGGCAAGGTATTTGTGGATGGAACCGGCGTCGGTGACGTAGGAAGCGTGGTGCTCCGCGACCGCAAGCACCTTGCGCAGGACGGCATGCTGGTTGTGTGCGTAAATCTGTCCAGCCAGAATGGTGAGCTGATCTCCGGCCCGGATATTATTACCCGCGGCTTCATCTATGTAAAAGAGTCGGATGAGCTTATGGAGGAACTGCGCCAGGTGGCAATCGAGGCAATTGAGCGCTGCCAGCGCAAGCGGACGAGGGACTGGAGTGCCATTAAGTCTGCCATTAAAAATGACCTCAGCGGCTACCTTTATAAGACCACCAAGCGCAACCCGATGATCCTGCCTGTAATCATGGAGATCTAAGGACAATACCGCGCCGTGATGAGAATAATGCGGTGCGGTCTTAAGCAGGGATGTCTGAAAATGGCATCCCTGTTTTTTATGGAATGCATTTATTTGGATTGAAAGCAAGAGGAAAACAGCCATGGAGTTTTATTTTGCGCCGATGGAAGGATTGACGGACAGCATTTACCGTCAGCTTCATCACCGCTTTTTCCCCGGAATTGACCGCTACTATACGCCTTTTTTATCTCCGACAATGCATCGGCATCTGACCCAGAAGGAGCAACGGGAGCTGCCGCCTGCGCAGAGCCTGGATTTTCAGGTGGTTCCGCAGCTTCTGACAAAGGATGCGGAGGATTTCCTCTGGATGGCAGGGTTAATACGCGACAGCGGGTATGACGAGGTGAATTTAAACCTGGGATGCCCGTCCGGCACCGTCGTTGCCAAGGGAAAGGGAAGCGGTCTGCTTGCCGATCCAGAAAAACTGGATGCTTTCCTTGATGCGATTTTTTCGAGAACGCCGCTTCACATCTCAATAAAAACGCGCGTCGGCGTAAATGAGCCTGAGGAGTTTGAAAAAATTCTGAGTGTTTACGTCCATTATCCGGTCGCGGAGCTGATCGTTCACCCTCGGGTGCGCAGAGAATTTTACGGCGGCGAGGTGCATATGGATTGCTTCCGGCAGGCAGCGGCGACAGCTCCGTTCCCGGTCTGCTATAACGGAAATTTATGCAGCACGCAGCAAATATGCGAGTTTCAGAAAAAATATCCGGATACGCCTGCCGTAATGCTGGGGCGCGGCCTGATCGGCAACCCGGGCATGCTTGTGCCCGGCGGAACCAACCGTGAGACACTTGCTGCATTCCATGATGCACTTTTGGAGGCTTATCTCAGGGCCTTCGGGGGCAGCCGAAACGCCATGTTCCGCATGAAGGAAATCTGGCGCTATCAGCTGCGGCTTTTTCAAGGTGGGGAAAAGTATGAGAAAGCACTGCGCAAGGTTACAGATTTGAATGAATACCGCAGCATTACAGCGGGTATTTTTGCGCTCCCCATGGATGCGCAGCTTCAGCCGGACTGGTAACTGGTAAGGAAAAGAGTGAATTTTCCGAGGCAGGGCAAGGGCGGTGTGATGGCACGATTCTGCCTACTGACCAGGTTGGTAAAAAATTCCGAAAATGACTTGACAAACGGACAAATGTGCGCTAGTATAGCACCATCGTTTTTGAGAAGGCAATGAAGGGAAGAGTAAGCCCGCTGATGCCGTACAGAGAGCCCTTGTTTGGTGGAAAGGGGCACGGATAGACGCGCTGAACATGGTCCCGGAGCCGCATGGGTGAAAGTTAGCTCATGACGGGTGCG
Source organism: bacterium (assembly GCA_963641615.1). Lineage (GTDB taxonomy): Bacteria > Bacillota > Clostridia > Oscillospirales > Oscillospiraceae > Faecousia. The sequence continues at coordinate 4,037 of CAVIFH010000040.1, forward strand.
CCCGTTAAAGCGCAGGAGTATGCTGGTACTTCGTGAGGCAGTCTGCCGTGAGGGGACTGTAAAACAAGGTGGTAACGCGGATTTTTGTCCGTCCTTGTGCTGTGTGCATAGGGACGGATTTTTTATTTGTGGGAGGGATTTTATTTGGAACCCATTATTGAGCTGCGTGGGCTTTCTAAGACCTTTGGCTCCGGCACGGAGCAGGTCGCGGCGCTGCAGCATGTATCACTTTCCGTGATGCCGGGGGAAATTTTTGGTATTATCGGTCTTTCCGGCGCAGGCAAGAGTACCCTGGTGCGATGCATCAATCTGCTGGAACGCCCGGATGAGGGAAATGTGCTTTTCCACGGGCAGGATCTGACACGCATGTCCACGGGGGAGCTTCGCACCGTACGCAGGAAGATTTCCATGATTTTTCAGAGCTTCAATTTGCTGGAGCAGAGGACAGCGCTGGATAATATCTGCTTCCCACTGGAGCTTACCGGTGTTTCACGCTCCAAGGCCCGTCAGCGTGCCCGGGAACTGCTTGAGACGGTAGGCTTGCCGGATAAGGCCAATGCTTACCCGGTGCAGCTTTCCGGCGGACAGAAGCAGCGCATTGCGATTGCACGCGCGCTGGCGTCCGATCCGGAGGTTTTACTGTGTGATGAGGCTACCTCCGCACTGGATCCGCAGACGACGAATTCCATTTTAAATCTTCTGCAGTCCATCAGCCGGGAACGGGGCATTACCGTGATCCTTATTACGCACCAGATGTCCGTCATCGAGCAGATTTGCAATCGAGTGGCAATATTGGACAGCGGTGTTGTCGCGGAAATCGGAGAGGTGGAACAGGTGTTCTCCAATCCCCAGTCTGCCGCGGGACGCCGCCTGGTTTCACCGTCGGGGGTACTTCCGCTTTCCTCATGGGAGGGACCCGTTGCCCGAATTGCCTTCAACGGCAATATGTCCGAGGAGCCGATTGTGGCGTCTGTGGCAGTGGAGCTTGGAATCAAGCTCAGCATTCTGGGAGCGGATACACGAAACGTGGACGGCAAGGCCTTCGGGACAATGCTGGTAAGTCTGCCGGAGGAGCAGCAGAAGCAGCAGGAGGTGCTGGCGTACCTCAATCATTTTGACGGCGTTTCAGCGGAGGTGATTCAGTAATGTTTGATTTGTTTTCCGATCCCGCAAAGGTAGCGGCGCAGATGCAGATTATTTACAGTGAATACGGCTTCGCCATATGGGAGACACTGTATTCTCTGGCACTGGAGACAATTTTTGCCTATGTCATCGGCTTGCCGTTGGGGGTCCTTCTTGTCACCGGTGAAAAAAACGGCGTAAAGCCGCTGCCGAAGCCTGTGATGTCTGTGCTGAATGTGGTGATCAATTTGCTCCGGAGCGTCCCCTTCCTGATTTTGATGATTATCTGCCTGCCGCTGTCCAAAGTAATTGTCGGCACCAAGGTCGGTACGGTTGCGACCATTCCGCCGATGGTGATTGCCGCATTCCCGCTGGTTGCGCGAATGGTGGAGAGCTCCCTGCGGGAGGTAGATCAGGGTGTCGTGGAGGCAGCGCAGTCCATGGGAGCCAGCCCCTGGCAGATCGTGACGAAGGTAATGCTCCCGGAAGCGCTTCCAAGCCTGATTTCCGGCGGAACCATTACAGTTGCCACTATCCTTGGTTATGGTGCAATGGCGGGCATCATCGGCGGCGGCGGCCTGGGCCAGATCGCGATAAATTACGGCTATTATAATTTTAAATTCCTGGTAATGTGGATTGCCGTAATCGGTCTTGTTTTGCTGGTTCAGATTTTCCAGAGTCTGGGGACATGGCTCTCCGTCAAGTGCGACAAACGCCTGAAAAGCAGAAAATAAACTGTTATCTTTGTATTCCGGATGCGAAAGCATCTGAAAATAAAAAAGGAGTGTTTCTATCATGAAGAAAATATTTGCAGCGCTGCTGTGCCTGGCTTTGATTTTGAGCCTTGGCGCCTGCGCAAAGAAGAGCGACAAGGTTATTACTGTGGCGGCTTCCCCCACGCCTCACGCGGAAATTCTGAAAGAAGCCGCAAAGGTTCTGGAGAAGGACGGCTGGACCCTGGATGTAAAGGAATACAGCGACTATGTTGTTCCCAATAACGTGGTAGAGGACGGAGAGGTTGACGCCAACTACTTCCAGCATCAGCCCTACCTGGATACTTTCAACAAGGAGAACAATACGCACCTTGTTTCCGTTGCACAGGTGCACTACGAGCCCTTCGGCATCTACGCCGGCACCAAGAGCAGTATTGAAGAGCTGGAGGAAGGCGACAAGATTGCCATCCCCAACGACGGCTCCAACCGCGCCCGCGCCCTGTTCCTCCTGGAGGCCAATGGAATCATCACTCTGAAAGAGGGTGCAGACATGGAGGCTACCAAGATGGACATTACGGAGAACCCGCTGAACCTGGAAATCGTTGAAATGGAAGCGGCTCAGGTTTCCGGTGTCCGTGACTCCGTTGCGCTGGCAGTTATCAACGGAAACTACGCGCTGGCTGCAGGCTTGAATGCCGGCACGGACGCAATTGCCACAGAGGATCCGGATTCCGTCTCTGCTCAGACCTATGCCAATGTCCTTGTTGTCAAGGAAGGAAATGAAAACAGTGAGAAGATTACGGCTTTGAAGAAAGCCCTGCTCAGCGATGAGGTTCGCACCTTCATCAACGAGACCTACTCCGGCGCGGTGGTCCCCCTGTTCTAAGGCGAAAGATAAGCCAATATGATTTTGCAGCCGGTGCCAAAAGGCACCGGCTGCTTGCATTGACAGGGCCTTTTGATTACAATTGTGCGATTGACGAATATGACAAAAATACCAGAAAGCGGCGAATATCTTTTGTTGCCTATTGACATATCAGGCTTTAAAACATATAATCAAAGGGTACATAAACGTTTTCGAAACGGTAAGAGCAAAGGAAAATGAACGATGGTTACATTAAAAATGCTGGCGCAGGAATGCGGTGTTTCCGTCGCGACTGTCAGCAAGGCACTCAATGGCGCGCCGGACATCAGTGCGGAGACAGCCCTTCGCATCCAGGAGGCGGCAATCGCCATGGGATATACCCCGAATGCGGCCGCGCGCGCCCTGAAAACCAGTCATTCTCACAATCTGGGTGTCATCTTTGACGACGGAACCGACAGCGGGCTGACGCATGAGCATTTTGCCTATATTCTCAATAGCTTCAAGCGCCGTGCAGAGACACTGGGCTATGACACGACGCTGATCAGCGCGCAGCCGGGTCCGTGGGGAAACGACTATATCAGCCATGTTCGCTTCCGCAATTGTGACGGAGTTGCCGTCCTGGTTGCTGAAAACGCAGCGGATTTTATTGCCGAATTCGTACGCATTGGTGTTCCGGTGGTTTCACTGGATTACCGCTATGACAGTTGCAGCTGCGTGGAGTCAGACAACATTGCCGGCATACGCGAGCTCCTGAAATATATTTACAGCCGCGGTCACCGTAAGATCGCTGCGATTTTTGGGGACGACAATGCGGTCACCCAGATTCGCATGAAGAGCTTCTTTGAGACCTGTGAGCAGCTTGGCTTGCGGATGCCTGCCGCATATGTAAAACGGGCGCGCTTCCATGACAGCACGCTTTCCGCAATGGCGACATACCAGCTGATGAGCCTGCCGGAACCGCCCAGCTGTATCCTGTACCCGGACGATTTTTCTTTTTTTGGGGGGAGACAGAAGCTGGCGGAAATGGGCTTTTCTGTCCCGGAGGATATCAGCGTTGCGGGGTATGACGGAATTTCCGTCGGCAAGGTCATTTCCCTTACAACGGTTCAGCAGAACACGGATGCCCTGGGCATTGTCTGTGCAGAGGAACTGGTGCGTGCCGTCGAGGAGGGGAAATCCTTTGTCCCCCGGATTCAGACCATTCCGTGCACTCTGGTAGAGGGTGCCACGGTCAGGCAGGTATAGGCGCGCCGTGAATGGCGCGCTGCTGCCAAAACCGGATGAATAAAGCTTGATTTCTCGGGAACAGTGTGATATTGTAGCAGCGTAAACGTTTAAGTCAAGGCAACATCGCCGAATTCGTTTGCGGTGCTGCCTTAAAAACAATAAAAGGAGGATCAGATATGCGTTACGGTTTTTTTGACGATGCCCGAAAAGAATATGTAATCGAAACTCCCGCAACTCCGCTCCCATGGATTAATTACCTTGGCAGTAAGGACTTTTTCTCCCTCATCAGCAATACTGCCGGAGGCTATTGCTTTTACCGGGATGCAAAGCTCCAGCGGCTCCTGCGCTACCGCTACAATAATGTCCCTGCCGATATAGGCGCCCGCTTTTTCTATGTAAAAGAGCATGGAAAGGCACCCTGGAGTCCGGCCTTTCACCCCTGCGATACAGCGCTGGATTCCTATCGCTGCCGCCATGGAATGGGCTACACCATCTTTGAGTCGGAAAAGGATGGCATAGCCGCAAAGATGACGTTTCTTGTGCCGGTGGATGAAAACTGTGAGCTGCAGCATGTTGTGCTCACAAATCAATCGGCGGAAAAACGAGCGTTCCGCTTTACCGCCGCGGTGGAGTGGTGCCTTTGGAATGCGGTGGATGATTCCACCAATTTCCAGCGCAACTTAAACATCGGGGAACTGGAAGTGGAAGACAGTGTTATTTATCATAAAACAGAGTACCGTGAACGGCGGGATCACTATGCGTTCTACGGCGTAAATGCGCCGATCGGCGGATACGACACAGATCGGGATCATTTTCTGGGTACATTCGGAAGCTTTGCGGCTCCGCAGGCCGTTATGAACGGAACTCCCGGCAATTATATTGCCCACGGCGGTGCGCCCATGGCGGCACTGCACCTGGATGTAGAACTGAACCCGGGAGAAAGCAAATCCTATGTTTTTGTGCTGGGCTACGGGCAAAATCCGCGGGATCGGAAATTTGTCGCACCCAACGTTATCCGCAAGGACACCGCATATCGTTTGATGAAGAAATTTGCAGCTGATGAGTCGGTTGCGGAAGCAATGCGTGCACTGGCTGACTACTGGAATGCACTTTTGGGCAAATATGTGCTGCAATGCGCGGATGAGAAGCTCAACCGGGCGGTAAATATCTGGCACCAGTACCAGTGTATGGTAACATATAATATGAGCCGCTCCGCAAGCTATTTCGAAACAGGAACCGGGCGGGGCATGGGCTTCCGGGACAGCTGCCAGGATCTGCTGGGATTTGTTCATATTGCGCCGGAACGCGCCCGGGAGAGGATTATTGACATCGCTTCCGTGCAGTGGGCGGATGGTTCTACTTACCACCAGTACCAGCCCCTTACGAAGCGGGGAAACAATGATATTGGCTCCGGCTTTAATGATGATCCCCTGTGGCTTGTTGCGGCAGTGCACGCCTACCTTGCGGAAACCGGAGACTTTGACATTCTGGATCATCCGACGCCTTTTGATAACGTTCCCGGTTCGGAACAGCCGCTGATGGAGCATTTGCGCCGCAGTGTAAACTATACCATGACCCATTTAGGCCCCCATAGGCTGCCCCTGATCGGCCGGGCTGACTGGAACGACTGCCTGAATCTCAACTGCTTCTCGGAGGAGCCTGGGGAGAGCTTCCAGACCTCCGGCCCGTCGGAAGGCCCTGTGGCGGAATCCGTATTTATTGGCGGTATGTTCGTGCTGTATGGCCGTGAATATGCACAGATTTGCCGCATGAAGGGGAATGACGAAGAAGCGAAGAATATCCTCGCGGCGGTGGCAGAAATGGACAGCGCGGTCCAGAGTGCCGGATGGGACGGGCAGTGGTTTATCCGTGCCTATGATGCCTTCTCTGAGCCGGTCGGATCAGAAAAATGCGACGAAGGAAAAATCTATATTGAACCCCAAGGTATGTGCGTGATGGCGGGCATCGGAGTGGATAACGGGAAAGCAGTGCAGGCACTGGACTCCGTGCGCAGGCATCTGCTTGGAAAATATGGTGTAGAGCTGCTGGCTCCATGCTATACCGTGTACCATAAGGAGCTCGGGGAAATTTCCTCTTATCCCCCCGGATATAAGGAAAATGGTTCTATTTTCTGCCACAATAATCCGTGGATTTCCATAGCTGAGACGGTTGTCGGGCGCGGTGACAATGCTTTCGACATTTACAGGCGCACTGCACCGGTCTATCAGGAGGAAAACAGCGATGTTCGCCGGGTGGAGCCGTATGTGTATGCCCAGACGGTTGCGGCACGCGCTTCCTTTGAAGAGGGGGCGGCAAGGAATAGCTGGCTTACCGGAACGGCTTCCTGGACCTTTGTAAATATCAGTCAGTACATTCTCGGCGTCAAGCCAACCCTTGAGGGCCTGTGTATTGACCCGTGTCTTCCGACAGGCTTTGGTGAATATACCGTGACGCGCAAATTCCGCGGCAGCATATATCATATCCATGTGAAGCAGACCGGCGCATACAGCCTGTCGGTGGACGGGAAAAAGCTTGCAGGGAAAATCATTCCGTGTACAGGAAAAAATGAATATGATGTGGAGGTAACTGTATGATGTTTCCAAAAAATTTTTTGTGGGGCGTAGCATGCGCATCCTACCAGTGCGAGGGCGCATGGAATGAAGACGGCAAGGGGCTGAGCATTTGGGATGAGTTTACCCATACCGCCGGTCATATTTATAACGGCGATACGGGCAATGTTGCCTGCGACAGCTATCACCGCTGCGCGGAAGATGTGGCTCTGATGAAGCAGCACGGCATTCAGGCATACCGCTTTTCTGTCAGCTGGCCGCGCATCATTCCGGAGGGAGACGGAGCTGTAAATGAAAAAGGCTTCCGCTATTATGATGAGCTGGTGGATGAGCTTTTGAAAAACGGCATTAAGCCGATGATCACACTCTATCATTGGGATTTGCCGAGCGCGCTGCAGAATAAGGGCGGATGGCTGAATCGGGAAATCGTTGGCGCTTTCGGCCGTTATGCATCCATTGTTGCCGCGCATTTTGCCGGGCGCGTTGACACCTATATGAC
>CAVIFH010000041.1:0-10948 GCA_963641615.1 bacterium
ACATACAGTATCCCTGCGTTTTCCAAACTTTAACTTGTGCCAAAATCTTTCAGCAATCGCTCTTGTCTCATTGTACGGTGCTGCCCTAAGTTAATCCATCAGCCCATGTTCGGATGTCCCTTTCAGAGAAATCTCCTGGGCACCATCAGGCACAAGCTGCGCATACTTCCACGGCTTATTATAGCTTTCACCGACATCCGGTCCGCATTTGCGCTTCACTAACATCCACATCAATGTCGATATGCAGATCATTTCTCCGCACGAAGAGGCAAACTGTCTCATCCGTTCTCTTCCCATGGAAAGGGCTTTCCCTTCAGCACGCTTTCACGAATGTACCGGAAGGCTGCCTCCTCGCCCTTTCCCTTCAGCATGGTCAGGATATACCGGAGCTCCCTCTGGGTCTCCGGGTGCATGAGGGCGGACTCTTTGCTTTTTTCTAAGTACTCCAGCTCTGCCCCGGGGTGGTATTTTTCACCCAGATAGGTCATGCATGCGGCCCGGCGATCCATGACCATTTCCGCCAGATATCGCCTCGGCATCTGCACGGGCTCATAGCGGTGCGTATTCGGATTCAGGTCGGACCAGTACTCGTAATGGTGGCGGTTGCGGCCCTTATGGTGCATCCACGCCTCGCTGTAGCCTTTTTCCTCGCGCTCCTGGGCGTTCGGGCTGCGTGTTCCCTGATAGTATCTGGCACCGCGCCAGAATTCGGCAGGGGAGTACTTGGACAGGTCATGGGTCAGCCCCTGCCGGTAAAGCCCGACGCGGAAACAGCCCTGCAGCACGCGCATTCGATGGGCGGTTATCGTAACAAAATGCTTCCAGGCGTGCATGGCTTACCCTTCCGAAACCACAATTTCCGAAACCTCAAGCCCCGGATTTCTGCGGCAGGTGAAGTCAATTGCCCAGTAGCTGGAAAATACCAGCAGATTTCTCCCCTTATAGTCCTCCAGCAGCTCCGCATCGCTGCCCAGATTCAGCTCGGACAGGTCGCCGGGGTATTTATCAATGAGGCGGATCTCCTCATAGGGCAGACTGTCCATGCGCAGGTCGACACCGTATTCGTTTTTCATGCGGTATTCGAATACGTCAAACTGAAGTGTGCCCACGACGCCCACAATGACCTCCTCCATGCCGGAGTTAGGGACCTTGAAAATCTGAATGGCGCCCTCCTGGGCGATCTGCTCCGTCCCCTTAATGAACTGCTTCCGCTTCATGGAGTCCTTCGCGGAAACTCTGGAAAAATGCTCCGGTGCAAAAACGGGAATTCCGGAGTAGCGGAATTTCTTTCCGGGTACGGTGATTGTGTCGCCGATGGAGAAAATGCCCGGGTCGAAGACGCCGATTACGTCGCCGGCGTAGGCCTCATCTACGATTTCCCGCTCCGCCGCCATCAGCTGCTGCGGCTGGGAAAGGCGCATTTTCCGCCCGGTCTGCACGTGGAAATATTCCGCCTCCCTTTGAAATTTGCCGGAACAGATGCGCATAAATGCCAGACGGTCCCGGTGTGCCTTATTCATATTCGCCTGAATCTTGAATACAAACGCGGAAAAATCCGGGCTGAAGGTGTCAATTTCTCCGCAGTCCGCAACCCGGGGAAGCGGGGAGGGAGTCATCCTCAGGAAGGACTCCAGAAACGGCTCAATGCCGAAGTTTGTCAGGGCGGAGCCGAAGAAAACGGGGCTCAGCAGGCCATGCTTTACCTCTTCAATGTCCAGCTCCCGTCCGGCGGAGAGAAGCTCTACATCGTCAATCAGCTTCTGATGCTTTTGCTCGCTGTCCAGGAGCTTCGCTACCTCCGGATCATACAGGTCAATCTCGTGCTTTTCTGCCTTATTCTTGCCGGAAATGCCGGAGAAGAAGAGAAGCTGACTCTTTTCCCGGTCGTAGACTCCCTGAAAGTCCTTTCCGGAGCCGATGGGCCAGTTCATGGCGTAGGTCTCAATGCCAAGCTCCCGCTCCAGCTCATCCAGCAGGTCGAAGGGATCCTTTGCCTCCCGGTCCATTTTATTGATAAAGGTAAAAATCGGGATGTGCCGCATGGCGCAGACCTTAAACAGCTTGCGGGTCTGGGGCTCGACACCCTTTGCGCCGTCGATGACCATCACGGCGGAGTCCGCTGCCATCAGCGTGCGGTAGGTGTCCTCGGAAAAATCCTGGTGACCCGGTGTATCCAGAATATTGATGCAGAATCCTTCATACTGGAACTGCATGACGGAAGAAGTGACGGAAATGCCGCGCTGCTTTTCAATCTCCATCCAGTCGGAGGTGGCGGCACGGGCATTTTTTTTGCCTTTTACGACGCCTGCCTGCGCGATTGCACCGCCGTAAAGGAGAAATTTCTCGGTTAACGTTGTTTTACCGGCGTCCGGGTGAGAAATAATCGCAAACGTCCGGCGGCGGCTGATCTGTTTTTCAAGTTCGGTCATATGAAAACCTCCAAAGTAAATTGCTTGTGGTACCGCTGCGGCTGAGCCCGGCGGTGATTTGCAGTGCTTTACTTCGGAAGCTATGTAGGTGCAAAAGACATCCGGCTTCCTCCTTGTTTGACATCTGTAGAATATTATCACAATCCGGCTGTATTTACAAGGAAAACAGGCAAAAAAATACCGCCGCGGAGGCGACGGTATTTGCGGGATACGGCTTTGGAAGAAAAATTACTTTTCTACGATTTCCAGCACATCCATCGGGCAGGCTTTCACGCAGATGCCGCAGGCGATGCACTTGGATACGGGGTTATCGGCCTTGTGAACCATTACCTTGGTGGGGCAGACCTCTGTGCACTTGCCGCAGCCAACGCAGAGCTTCTTATTGATCATATACACGCCGGTTTTCGGATTCTGCGTAATGGCTCCATGTTCGCAGGCCTTCATGCATTTGCCGCACTGGATGCACACGCTGGGCTTTGCGCCGGTGCCCTTCGCGACAATTTGGATGCAGCTGTAATCCTGATTGAATTCCTTATAGAATGCGACGGAGCATGCCTGAACGCACTCCAGGCAGGCCATGCACTCGGAATCCTTCTTGACTGATAGCTTCTTCATGACGGGACGACTCCTTTATATTGTTATGGTGATGATTTTCACTGAGTATTATACACGAAAGGCGGCAAAAAGCAATGACGAATTGTGCGGTGCTGCCCTAAAGGTCAGCAATCCGCTATGCAGTGCCGTCCTGCTCGTTCTGTTTTTCCTCCTGCGGCATAAGCTTTGAGAATATTTTATCTGCAATGTTCAGGTCGTACAGCGCAATGAGGGAAAAGCCGCAGATTGGCAGCAGAAAGCTCAGAAAAAAGAAAATCCGCGGCCATACGATCAGCAGCAGCGCAGGGAGCAGATTCATGGCCGTGATCAGCAGCATTTTCGGCAGGTTCGCAATGGCCAGCAGCACCGCATTGACAACCGTATCTTTGATTGACGCCGCCGGGAAGCGGACAAGCAGAGGGAAAATAATGCCGGAGGCCAGCAGAAGCAGAAAGAAACAGAAGCATATCACAGCGATAACGGCCATCCTTCCGGCAAACTGCATGTTTGCGACAAGGCAGCAGTCGACCGCAAGCATGGCCCCGAGCAGCAGCATCAGCAGCCACAGAATCGTTGCGCGGCGGAAATGCTGCCGAAAGGCGCGGAAAAAGGTTCCGGCGTGGGCTTCATCCTCCCTGTTCATTTCTGAAAGACATGTGAGCATGGCACAGGTGGAGGCACCGAGGGTGAAAAACGGTAGACTGCACCCGATCCACAGCAGGTTGATTTTGCACAGGGCAACCAGTTTGCCGCAGAGCGCGTAAAATTTGGAATCAGGGGAAAAATTCATTCGATGCCGCCGCCTTTGCCAGATAATGGGTTTATTATAGGGGCAGAGGAGAAGGGCGTCAATGCTGATTTTTCCCCGGCTTTTCAATATAGGTTCGGGAGAGCTGAGATTTGGACTTTTCATAATCCTCATTGGCAAGGGCCGTGAAGAGAATATCCACCACATTCAGCTGGGACATGCGCGAGGACATGGCGCCGCTGCGGAAAAGCGCTTCATTTGCGGCGATATAAAGCAGGTAATCTGCCAGCTCGAAGACAGGCGTCTGCACACAGCGGGTGATGGCAATGATCGGCGTGCCGTTCCGCCTTAAATTTTTCATGCACTCGATGACCTCGGCCGTTTTTCCGGAGTAGGAAAAAACAATTGCCGCATCCTGCACGGTTGCGTTGAGGGAGGATACCAGCTGAGAGTGCCAGTCCTCATTGATGATGCACAGCTTATTCAGCCGCAGGAATTTAAGGTAGGCGTCCTGTGCCGCGCAGAGGGACGCGCCCATGCCGAACAGGTAAATCACCCTGGCGCGCCGGAGAAGCTCCACGCTTTCCCGCAAAACGGACACATCGATCAGATCCCGGGTTTCTTCCAGGGACAGAATGTTGGAGTCGGTGATTTTGCTGATGATCTGCTCCAGGGAATCGGAGCGCTGAATTTCCGGCTGATCGCTGCGGCGCGACTGCTCGCGCTGGGCCAGCTCCGCGGTGACAGCCCGCCGAAATTCCTTATACCCGGAAAACCCGGTGTGGCTGCACATGCGCACGATGGTGGAGGGGGAAGAGAAGGTCTGCCGGGCCAGCTCGTGAATGCTGAGCTCTACCACCAGATGGGGGTCGGCCAGAATCTGCTCAGCAATGGAGCGCTCCGTGCCGGAAAAACGCTCGGTATTTTCTCTGAGTCGAAGCAGTGCTCTGCTCATGGTTTCATGTCACCTCCCATGACGTTCATTTTATCTTTTTTCAATAAGAAACGCCATACGCTATATTACCAAAACGGATAAACGAAATTTGTGCAAGGTGAATATCACTGCAGGCCAAAAGTAAAATAAGTTTCACTATTTCTTACAAATCCATGAAATTTGAGCCAAGAGAAGAAATTTTGTTTCACAATTTTTTAAAACACTTGACACAAAATTTGCACTGAAGTATAATCAGGTCATGCATGAGGGCTGCGGAAGCCGCAGTCAACGGCACAATTTGAAACATCAGGAGGAAACATAAATGAAGAAGATCATCGCTCTGCTTCTGGCCTGCGTTATGGTTCTGGGACTGTTCACAATCGGCTCCAGCGCGGAGGCTGAGGACACAATCGTAATCATGGCACCCCCCGTTACAAGCAACTATCTGACCGATCTGCAGACTTGGGCTGCGGATTTCCACGAACTGTACCCGAATCTGACGGTAGAAATCATCGAGACTTCCTGGGGCGATCACAATGACAAGCTCTCCACCATGGCGCAGGCCGGTGAGGCTCCTGACATTGCGGAAATTTCCTCTAATAAATTGGGCACCTTCGTTGAGATGGGCGTAGCGGTCGACATTTCCCAGTATATGGAAGCGGATCGCCTTGCTGACTACGATCAGAACGCACTGAATTACCTGTCCCTTGAGGGCACCGTCTATGGCCTGCCCCTGTACCTGACCATTCAGTCCATCGGCGCCAACAAGACCATGATGGAAGAGCTGGGCATCGACGTTGCGAAGATTCAGCAGGAAGGCTGGACCTACGAAGAGTTCCTGGAGGTCATTAAGAAGGGCACCACCGACGACTGCTTCGGCTTCGTCTTTGCAAACTCCGGCGTTACCGCTTCCGACATGCTGTATATGTTCGGTGCCGGTGTTGGCCTGAGCAATACCTTCACCTCTGACCTGAAGTACGCCTTTACCTCCGAGAATATGCTGGTGCTGCTGCAGGCCATCGAAGAGATGACCCAGTCCGGCTACATGCCCAACTACGCCGTTGAGGCCGGCCAGCGTATGGTAATGTGCCAGACCGGCAAGACCATGATCTTCGGCAAGGCAATGCCTCTGTTTGAAGGCAACTTCAAGAAGAACAACGCCGCTCTGGAAGCAAACGACGGCACCGCCGTTGAAAACTCCCTGACGATGGATTACGCGTTCCTGCCTGTGCCCACCATGATGGACTGCGAGGAGTCCTGCTACGGCACTGTGGACGGCCTGATCGCAATGCGCAACAACAACACCACCGATGAGCATCTGAAGAACGTTCTGCTGTTCATGGACTACATCTGCTCCGGCGAGCGGATTGCCGCCTGCATGAATGACCTGTATCTGGAGCCGGTTTGCCAGTCCGGACGTGACGCTCTGGTTCTGCCGGAGGGCCGCGACGAGGGCAACCTGGAGACTGCTGCCCGCTGCATCGCCATGGTTCAGGCTCCTCCCGAGGGCATCACCACCGAGATGAGTGCAAAGGCTGACACAGTCATGAATGACCACATCGTGCCGAAGTTCCAGGCACTCTTGGCGGGCGAGATCACCGCGCAGGAAGCTTACGACTATATTGTTGAGGCTGCTCAGGAAATCTTCGGCGCAGAGAACTGCGTCTCCGGCAAGCTGGCATAATCAACATCCCTTACCCACCCCACTTTGGTGGGGTGGGTATTTTATCCCTGGAGGTAGACTATGAAAAAAATGAAGGAAGGGCGGCAGCCGGTCCACCGGAAACTGAGACTTACCAATGATGATTTGTGGGGATATATTTTTATCGCTGCCGCAATGATCATTTTTTGCATCTTCACGCTGTACCCTGTGATCAGCGCAATTTACACAAGCTTTCTGAAATATAAGCCCTTCGGCTCGGAATACGTCGGTCTGAAGAACTATATTGACACGCTGAAATACTCCAAATTCAATCTGTTTTATAAGGCGGCAGCCAACACCTTGATTTATACGGTCATCGTTGTCCCGCTGTCACTGCTGCTGTCATTCTGCATTGCCATTATGATTCTGCCCTTCCGGAAAAGGATCCAGTCCATTTTTAAGGCAATGTACTATCTGCCCGGCATCGCCTCCGGCGTGGCGCTATCCGTTGTGTGGCTGTGGCTGTACGACTCCTCTCCGGATGGAATTTTTAATCGGATTCTGGGATTTTTCGGGATCCCGGCGCAGAACTGGCTTTCCTCAACCAAAACCTCGATGCTCTCTCTGATCATCATGGCGCTTTTGTCCAGCCATGGTGTTCGGGTTATTACATATATCGCCGCGCTTCTCGGCATTGACAACAGCTATTTTGAGGCTGCGGAGCTGGACGGCGCAACGTTTTTCCAGAAGGTCCGCTATGTTGTCTGGCCACTTGTGAAACCGACCACGCTTTTCCTGCTGATTACGGGGGTTATCGGCTCCTTCCAGGTGTTCATGAATGCCTACCTGATGACCGGCGGCGGCCCGGATAACTCCACAACCATGATCGGCCTGCTCATTTACCGGAATGCCTTTGAGCGGGGCGAGTATGGCCTTGCCTGTGCCCAGGCGATTCTGCTTACGATTGCCATTGCCGTAATGTCCCTGTTCCAGTTTAAGGTAATGGGCGTTGACGTTGAATATTAAGGGAGGGAAGAGAACATGTCAGCTACCGGCCTGTATTCCCGCCACTTAAATAACGTGAAAGTCCGCTATCTGCGGGATGCCATTCTCGCGATCGTGCTGACGATCCTGGCGCTGGCGACGCTTTTTCCCATTTTCTATATGATTCTGTCCGCGTTTGGCCCCAATGTTTCTACGGCGGGCAATATGCGTACCCTTTTTCCATCCCGGTTTACGCTGGAGTCGTTTCAGGCGTTCTTTGATTTCAGCGAATATTCCTTCCGCTGGATTGTAAACAGCTGCATTGTGGCCTCCTGCGCGGTGATCGGCAATGTCATATTTGCCTCCATGGCAGGCTATGCCTTCGCAAAAATCAAATTTAAGGGCAGCGGCATCCTGTTTGCAGTCATTCTGGTTGCCATGATGATTCCCTATCAGGTGACGCAGGTGCCGCTTTACATCCTTATGGTGCGCAAGTTCAAGCTTACCAATACCTATGCGGCGATGATCCTGCCGGGGCTGTGCACGGCGTACAATATCTTCCTGTGCAAGCAGTTCTTTACAGGTCTGCCGACGCCCCTGATTGAGAGCGCGAAGATTGAGGGCTGCAGCCAGTTCCAGATTTACGTCAAAATCATTCTTCCCCTTGCCAAAACGGTCCTCGCGGTAATGGCGATCAATACCTTTATGTCCAGCTGGAATGATTTCTTCTGGCCCTTCCTTGTGAGCAACAATCAGGCGATGTACACCATTCAGGTTGGACTCAAGCAGTTCAAATTCGCCAATGAGACCCTGTTTGCTCCGATGATGGCCGGTGCCACTGTTTCCGCACTGCCAATGTTTGTCCTGTTCTTTGCGCTTCAGAAGTATTTCATGGAGGGCGTAACCATCGGCGCCGTCAAGGGCTGACGGAAAAAACGAAGCCTCCGCTTCTTGAGTGGGGGCTTTTTGTGTTGAGGTTTTGAAAATGATTCGAAATTATTTACCGGATGATGAGCCTGCCCTCCGGGCACTATGGAATACGGCAGGGGTCAAGATGGGCTACGCACCCCAGACACCGGAGAATTTCCGCACTTTTTTGACGGGGCATCCCAATTTTTCTCCGGCGTATACATTTATTCTGGAGGAGAAGGGAACTGTCTCAGGCTTTATAAACGGCTGTACCGGAGAAGACATTCCGAAGGGAGACATCCGGGGCTATGTCAGCTGCCTGGTTCTTTCACCGGAAGCGGATACAGATGAAAATACCGCGCTGCTGCTTGCTGCCCTGGAGGATGCTTTCCGGCAGGCGGGCAGAACCTACAGCGCCGTGACCTTCTTTAACCCCATCCGCCTGCCGTGGATCATCCCGGGCACACCGGGGCATCAGCACAATAACGCTCCCGGCATTGCTCTGGACATTCCCCTGCATGACCGCATGCTTGCTGCCGGATACCGGGAGACAACCCGGGAGTGCGCCATGTATCTGAATCTGGCGGATTACAGGACGCCGGACTGGGTGAATGAAAAGGCGGAGAGGATGGCATCTGAGGGCTACCGGGTGGCGCGCTATGATGCGTCCCGCCATGTGGGACTGAAGGAAATGACGGATGCCCTATGCAATCCCATGTGGTCGGCGGAGATTCCGGCGGCAGGGGAGGCAGGCATGGACCTGCTGGTTGGCCTGAAGGGCAATACCTGTGCCGGCTTTACAGGCCCTGTTTATCCCGAAGAGACCGGCCGGGGCTATTTCGCGGGGCTTGGTGTGGCACCGCAGTACGAGGGCCACGGCCTCGGTACGCTGCTGTTTTACCGCCTGCTGGAGGCTGAGAAAAAAGCAGGCTCCCAATATATGTCCCTCTTTACGGGGGAAGACAACCACGCCCGCTTTATTTACCTCGGCGCCGGGTTCCGCATCGTGCGGACCTTTGGCGTCATGCTGAAGGAGCTGTGATGAAGATGAAACAACACACCGTCTTGGCAATCGGCGCGCACATCGGCGACGCGGAGCTCACCGCAGGCGCCCTGCTTGCGTCCTGCGCCGTGCATGGAGGAAAGGCCGTCACCCTGGCGCTGACGGCCGGAGAAAAGGGAGCCCCCGCCGGTGCGGATATTCAGGAATACCGCAGGGGGAAAATTGCGGAGGCAGAGGCATTTGCCCGGGAGCTTGGAGGCGAGAGCTATGTCCTTCCCTATGAGGATGGACTGCTTCCGGATAACGACGAGGTACGCTTCGCCGTGTGCGACATCATCCGCAGGGTAAAGCCGGATATCATTGTGACGCACCATGAAAACAGCATGCATAAGGATCATATGATCTGCCACAAGATCGTGATGGACGCCTGGTTCTATGCGGCAATCGAAGGCTTTCAGAGGGAGCTTCCGAAGCATTTTGCCAGGCATCTGTTCTTCGCGGAAAACTGGGAGGATGCCCCCGGCTTTGAGCCCTATGTCTATCTGGACGTAACAGACGGCTATGAGCTGTGGGAGAAGGCAATTGATCACCACTGGTTTGCTGTGCATTCCACAAGCTTCCCCTATAAGGAATATTATTCTCACTTAAAGCGCCTGCGCGGGATACAGGGCCGGAAGGGCTACTGCGAGTGCTTTATGACTCCGAAGGAGCAGTATAAGCTGGTGGAGACGCTGGAGGATATCTGAAATGGTGGAATTGCAGAAAATAGCGACAGAGCAGCGAAATCCGAACACCATGAATATTGACACGCTTTCCACACTGGATATGGTAAACCTGATCAACCGGGAGGACTGCAGGGTCGCCGAGGCGGTGGGCAAGGTAACCGATAAAATTGCCCAGGCAGTTGACCTGATTGCCGACCGCCTGAGCACGGGGGGCAGGCTGATTTACTGCGGCGCGGGCACCTCCGGAAGACTCGGCATTCTTGATGCGGTGGAGTGTCCCCCTACCTATTCCACGGAGCCGGAAATGGTGCAGGCGCTGATTGCAGGCGGATACAGCGCTGTTTTCAAGGCAGTGGAGGGAGCGGAGGACAGCAAAACCCTCGGAGCAGAGGATATGCGGAAGATTGATTTCTGCAGTAAGGATGTGCTGGTGGGCATTGCCGCAAGCGGCAGGACGCCCTATGTTTTGGGGTGCATGGAGTACGCGAAAGCTCTCGGCGCGTCTACGGTGGCTGTGACCTGCTGTCCCGGCAGTGAGCTGGATACCTTCGCGGATATCGGCATTGCGCCGGCACCGGGGCCCGAGGTCGTTACCGGCTCCACCCGGATGAAATCCGGAACAGCCCAGAAGATGGTGCTCAATATGCTCTCCACCGGCGCCATGATCAAGCTTGGCAAGGTCTACGGAAATCTGATGGTGGACGTAAAGCCCTCCAATGAGAAGCTGATTCGCCGCTGCATTACGATTGTCTGCGAAGCCGCCCGCTGCTCCGAGAAGGAAGCAGAGGAGACGCTCCGGCAATGTGACTACCGCCCGAAGACAGCCATTGTGATGATCCTGCGGGGCACAACGGCAGAGAATGCATGCCGGATGCTGGAAGAGGCAGACGGGCACATTGCGAGAGTACTTGAAAACGGACAGTAGAGGCAATACCGCTGGGTTTGTCTGCGGCCTTCACCGGATCTTTTGCCCCAATCCT
>CAVIFH010000042.1:0-10780 GCA_963641615.1 bacterium
CGCAGAAGCAGCACAGCGCGGCGGCAGCGGACTGAATCACAATGGGGATACCGGAATAATAAAGGATCGCATAGCAGATCAGTGCGATTGCGGCTGCGCTGACGGTTCGTTTCTGCATGGGGAAAAGACTCCTTCCGGGCGGTGGCGGCCTACCCTCTTTTTTTCTCGAGAATGCGCTTGGAATTGGCGGCAATGGTCTCCAGGCAATGGCGGTGCAGCTGCTTTTCCTGGGGAGTCAGCCCCTGCTGCATTTCCTGCAGAAAGCTTTCCTGCATTCTGCGCCCGCTTTCGATAATCTCCGCGGCTTTTTCAGTACACTTCAGATGAACCTTGCGGCGGTCCTTCGCATCTGCGCTCCGCTCAAGGTACCCATCATTTACCAGCTTATTGACGTTTATGGAAATGATATTTTCCTTCAGCCCCCGAAGGCGGCTGATCTCTCTGGCAGTACCATACTGGGGATTGTTGGCAAGGAACATCAGGATATCAAAGGCTGTCTGCGGAA
Organism: bacterium; assembly: GCA_963641615.1. Taxonomy (GTDB): domain Bacteria; phylum Bacillota; class Clostridia; order Oscillospirales; family Oscillospiraceae; genus Faecousia. Next base: position 506 of record CAVIFH010000042.1, read on the forward strand.
TCCCGAATTCCCGGCAAATTGGCTTGCAGAAGGTGCTGTATGCCTCCATAAAAGCCGCAAGGGCGCTCACTGTCAGCCCGGTATCCATCCGCATCCCCCTTTTGTCAGGGCAGCACCGCTGGGTTCGTCTGCGGCCCTTGCCGGAACTCTTGCCTTATTGTGCGGTATTGCCTCAAATAATTCAAAAATGAACTAAATAAAATTATACATATCCCTGCCGTGGAATGATGAATAAAATGTAAATGATTTGCAGGCGCTTTTACTGCCTTCTGGCAAGGGTGTAGTCATCTCCCTGCCGGTAATAAGGGCAGTGTCCGCTGGGGGAGGTGCTGATATGGTAAACCTCGTCCTCGTCCAGGTCCATCATGCAGTACATGCAATCCTCTTCCTCATCGTAGTCAAAGTACCAGCAGGTGTCGCACTCCGAATAATCCATGCTACGCCTCCAGCATTCGGAAAGAGAATACCCCGTCTTCGTAGAGGAGAAAACTGTTGCTCCCGTCCTTAGGAATGGACACACTGCCGGGGTTCAGGCAGCGAATACCGTTTATCGTCTCGTCCAGCTTTACATGGGTGTGCCCGAAGAGGAAGATGCTCCCCTCCTGCAGAGGCGGCAGGTTCTGAGGATTCTGATGATGTCCGTGGGACAGATGAAAGAGCTTTCCATCCGCTAAGAGCTCCGCGTAATCGGCAAGGCACGGGAACGGCAGCACCATCTGGTCAACCTCTGCCTCACAGTTGCCGCGTACGGCAATCACCCGCTCCTTCAGTTCAGAGAGCATGGGTATCACCCGCTTCGGCGCGTAATCCCTCGGCAGGTCATTGCGCGGCCCATGGTACAGCAGGTCACCCAGAAGGAGAATCCGGTCAGGGTTTTCCCTGCGGATTTCCGCCATAAGCTTTTCGCACCAATAGGCGCTTCCGTGAATATCCGACGCAATCAGTAATTTCATAAAAACATCTCGCTTTTCAATAGGAACATTGTTCCAGGTAACCTTCCGTATCAAAGGGCTTCAGAACCTCATCCTTGCGAAGATACAGCGGATGATGGGGATGCCCCTTTTTGCTGACGGCCCCGGCGCAAAACCAGCGGGTGCCATACTCCTCTCCGATTTTCAGCATATCCCGAAGGCACTGAAACAGATAGGCGCGCTTCTCGATGATGCTCCCCCAGGCGGCCCAGACGGCCGGGGAAGATGAAATGGACAGCACATAGCGAAAAGCTTCCATGTTCTCCCGATGCAAAAGGGGATTTGCCGACTTTTCCATTGCATTGGGGTCCGTTGCGCGCTGGGCATATGCGTTGAACATGATAAAGCTGTCAAAGCCGTTGTACTTTGCGATGCGCTCCACAGACTTGAGGGTATTATCCAGCGCATCCGGCCGGGCCGTAGAGGGATTGATGCCGATGCAGATCAACGGATTTTTTCCCCGGGTTCCCAGAATATAACGGTAATCGCAGTACATCGGCGGGACATAGAGCCATTTGCCGATATCATAATCCTCATGGGGCAGATTTGCCTGAGCAAGGGCCTCCCGGAAGGAGAGAATATCTAACTGACTGGTATCTCCGGAGGGAACATGCATGGTTAACGCTCCTTTGCCTCGGACGATTCCTCTTCGTGGGGGAACCACCAGCTCTTAGAGGGATCATAAAAGCTGCAATCCTCTATTTTATGGCCGGTCTGCATACACCAGCCGGCAATTGCCGTATCCATAAAGGGATATACTCCATCCATGGTGGACTGCAGCGTTACCGTGCTGCCGTCCGTCAGCTGAAGCTCAATCACCGTACTGCCTCCTGTGACCACATAGAGGCGCTGAGAGCTGATTTCCTCAAAGCGGTGCTCCTGACTTTTTCTGCCGAAGCGGCACAGGAGGAAGCTCTCGCCATCGTAAAAGATGCCAAAGCTTAAATAGTGGGTTGCAAGGGCAGCACCCATCAGGAGTACGGCAATGCCGCACCAGAGGAGCAGCCTGTCTCCCTCGCTGCCGGCACCCGCGACAATTCCAAGGATACCCAAAACGGACAGAATCACGCCAAAAACCCCATAGCGCTTATTGGCACGCACAGCCATACCGGAGCGCTGCTGGGCTTTGCTTCGAAAAAGCCTGCTGAAAAGCTTATCTACCACCCAGCACAGCAAAAATACAATAGCCGCAACAATTAAAATTCCCAAAGCCTGCATCATGGTGTTTTTTCTCCTTATCACGCCCAGATAACCATATTCACCGGAATATCGAATTCCTCGGTTTCCAGCTTCTGAAACATCTGGAAATCATAGCACAGAGCAACCGTCGGGTGGTGAGGCTCTCTTTCCAGGAAGCGGTCATAAAATCCGCCGCCGTAACCAATGCGATGCCCCTGCGGGTCGAAGGCAAGACCCGGCATCAGCACAAGAGCCCCTTCGTCATCGGCAACAGGGCCGTCATCAATGGGCTCAGGGATCCCTGCATAGCCTTTGGCGACTCTGCTCAGATCGTCCAGATAAATAAATTTCATATCGTCCCCGTACACCTTGGGAACGGCAACCTTCTTCCCGTCCCGCAGTGCCTGCTCCAGAATCGGCACCGTACGAACCTCCTGATTATACGGGAGGTAGCCATAGACGGCGGCGGCCTGCCGATATGCATCCGTCGCTAAAAATTTATCCTTCAGGGCACTGCTCTTCCGGAGGATCAGCTCCTCGCTCATGGCACGCTTCTTTTCCCGGATTGCACTGCGCAGCTCTTTCTTATTCATGGGTGCTTTCCTCTTCCGCTGCTGCCGTTTCCGTTTCGGTATGCTGGAACATACGGAACCACAGGAAAATCGCGATCTGCCCCGGGATGCCAAGCAGCAAGATTTTCCACGCGTTGAAGTTGGCAAAGGCGTAGACGGATGCGTAAATACTCAGCAGACTGCCCCACACGATTGCGGAAATCAGTGCCTTATTCCAGCGGAAATCATGCCAGGCTGAGCGCAGGCTCAGCAGCACAATGGCATTGGCAGGCACAGCGTACAAAAAAGCCAAGGTACTGTGGGGAATATCCAGTGTAGACAGGACGACAAAAATCAGAAGCGCAACAAACCACACGAGGGTGGAAGAAAGGGCCAGAATGATGTTCTTATTGGCCTTCCGCTTCAGCGCCTTTTCGGACACCTGGGTCATGGCACGTTCTAATTTTCCCATGTCCTCCGGCAGTGCCTCCATATCCGTAAGCAGATCATCCACCGTGATGTGAAATTGCCCTGCAATCTGCATCAGGGTGATCACATCGGGAATGGAATCTCCCCGCTCCCATTTGGAAACGGCCTTGTCAGAATAATTCAGTTTCTCCGCGAGCCCGGCCTGCGTCAGCCCGGCCTGCTTGCGATAGTATGCGATATTGGACCCGATCCGGGCCTTCAGCTGCTCATCACCCATTGGACTTCCTCCAGAAAAATATCACGTTCAGTCTACCACAAAGGGAGCAGAATTGCAAGCAAATCCGGCAGTTTCCCGGCCTGAAGGGCCTCTTTGGAACACGGCGGGTTTGGAGCTTCAGAAAAAACGATCCGTCTCAGGAAAGGATTTGACCGCGGCAGAAAACGTGCTATAATCATTCATACCATTGAGCAAAGGCAGCACTGCATCATTTCACCGCGGCGCTGCCCAAAAAAGGAGATTATGGATATGAACTATGAAGCAAGACGCCGGGCAATCCTAGACCAGATGGATGACAATTCCGTCCTGATCCTCTATTCCGGCGAGGCGCTGCACCGCAGTGCCGACGCTTATTATCACTTTGAAGAAAACAAAAACTTTTTCTACCTGACGGGCCTGCGTCGGGAAAACATGGTGCTGGTAATGAAAAAGGCCTGCGGAGACACAGCCCAGTTCCTGTATATTGAAGAAATTGACCCCACTGCAGAGCGCTGGACCGGGAAAATGATGACCATGGAGGAGACAAAGGCTGTATCCGGCATTCAGGACGTGCGCTACCTGAGCCGATTCGATGCCCAGATGCAATATATGCTGAACGGAAGCGGCATTACGGCATGCTATTTTGACTGCCACCGCAACTCCCGCAGTGACCTGCCGGACTATAACCTTGTGAAGGCACAGCAGTTCGCAAAGGATTTTCCGGGGATCACCGTTAAAAATCTGTGGCATATGGCTGCGGTACTGCGCATGCAGAAGGATGACGATGAGGTAGGCAAGATCCGCGAGGCCATTGCCATTACAAAGCAGGGACTTGAGGAGGTCCTTTCCACCCTGAAACCGGGGATGAAGGAGTACCAGGCTCAGGCAAATTATGAGCATGTGCTTTACTACCAGGGCAGTGAAGGTCCGTCCTTCCCCACCATTGCCGGCAGCGGCAAAAACGGCTGCATGATGCACTATGAAACGAACCGTGACACCTGCGAGGACGGCACGCTTCTCCTGCTGGACCTGGGCACCCGGGTAGACGGCTATTGCTCGGACATTACCCGTACCTATCCCGTAAACGGCAAATACACCGAACGTCAGCGCGCCGTGTATGATATCGTCCTGCGGGCCAATAAGGAGGTTTCCGCCCATGCAAAGCCCGGCATGACCACAAGGGATTTGAACGACATCTGCAAAAAGGTTCTCGCCCAGGGCTGCATGGAGCTTGGCCTGATCCAGTCAGAGGACGAGATTGGGAAATATTATATGCACAGCGTCTCCCACCATCTGGGAATTGACGTGCATGACGTGACAGCCGATGCAGTCAAGCTGCAAAAAGGCAGCGTCATTTCCGATGAGCCCGGCCTTTATATTGACGAATGGGAAATCGGCATCCGCATTGAGGATGATCTGCTGATTACAGAAGACGGCTGCCAGGTTCTCTCCGACGCTGTCATAAAGGAGCCGGAGGAAATTGAGGCCTTCATGGCATCGCACAAAAAATAATTACATTTGAGGATTCATGCCGCAGTGCTCTTTTCGCGCACTGCGGCACTGTTTTTCTACTGTCCTTTGACTTCTATCGTCCGGCTCCCAAAGTTGCTCTGCAGCCGGTGCGAAATGGAGAGGACTGTCCTCCCCTCGCAGGCGCGATGCAGGGCACGCAGCACACGGGCCTCCGTTTCGGCGTCAAGATTGGCTGTGATTTCGTCCAGCAGGAGGATCCGCGGGTTTGATGCGGCAGCCCGGGCGATGGAAAGGAGCTGCCACTCTCCCTGGGAAAACAGGTCATCGGTGCAGTCCGTGTCATACCCATGAGGGAAGGAACGGATCGTGCCGTCCAGCCCTGCAAGGCCTGCTGCGTTTATCGCCATTTCGCGGCTGACAGCCGGGTCACCCAGAGTAATCTGCTCCAGCACCGTGCCGGGGATGCGGGAAAAATTCTGCTCCACACAGCAAATCCATGGGCGCCGTGCGTGATCCGGAATTTGGGACGCATCCACGCCGTCGATCCTCACTGTGCCGCTGTCCGGAGGGTACAGCCCCAGGAGCAGGCGAAAAATGGTGCTTTTTCCGGCGCCTGTTCGCCCGATAAAGGTAACCTGCTCGCCGCTCTCTACGGTAAAAGAGCAGTCGGACAGCACCTTCCTTTCGTCATAGCCAAAGGTGACGTGAGAAAATTCCAGACGGCCTTCCCTCGCGCAGGGAACGGCTTCCGCCGGCAGCTTCTCCCGCTCCGGCTGTGCCAGAAATTCATCAATGCGCTTCACCCCGGCCAGCGCCGACTGAATGGTCTGAATTTCCATGCCAAGGCTCTCAATGGGAGTGAAGATACGGCCGATATAATTGATCATTGCGACAGCCGTACCGACGGACATGCCAAAGAAGCGGAGCACCACGCTGCTTCCGGAGGCAGACAGCAGCATAACGATGCTCACCACCGCGGCATTCAGCACCAGAATAACCGGAGAGTAAACCGCGTCATAAAAATTTGTTTTCTCCACTGCTCCGTAGCTTTCCCGAATTTTCCGGTCATAGCGCTGCTCCATGTAGCTTTCCAGATTGAGCAGCTGAATGGTGCGGATGCAGTGCACGGTTTCCGGCACCTGCCCTGCAATGGCCGCCACTGCCTTCCGGTTTTCCAGCTGAGAATGCAGCATTTTCTTCTGCACAAAGCGGGTAAATATCAAAAGCCCCGGAATCATCAGCAGGAGGATCAGGAAAAGGCCCGGATCCTTTGCAGCGATCACAGCCAGGATGGAAAGGATCCGGCATGCGTCCGCTGCCATGGAGATCACACCGGAGGTAAACAGGGTCTCCACGGTATCTACATCTCCGGAAAAACGGGCAGCGATCTGCCCCGGCTCCTGCATGCGCAGAACACCGGCGGGGAGGCAGGACAGCTTCGCGGACATCTCCGCGCGCAGGGCGTGGGTCATTTTCTGACCGAATAATTCCAACAAAGCCTCTTGGGCCGCGGAAAAGGCCCCCTCCAAGGCAAGGGAAAGAAAGTAGATAACAACAGCAGCGGCAGAAACGGAAATACCGCCGCTGAGATTGTCGACGATGCGCCCCAAAAGCAGGGGCGGCAAAAGGGAAACAGACACGGATAATACCGTACACAATATCGTTGCAATGCTTAGCCCCGGGTGCGCTTTGGAAGCATCAAAAACAACGCCTGATACGGTCTTATTTCTGCGTTTCAAAGGAAGCACCTCCTGTCTGGCTTTCATAAAGGCTGCGGTAGGAAGCCTCGGTGCGCATCAGTTCTTCATGAGTGCCCACTGCAGCGCTTCCGTTTTCCATAAATACAATACGAGTCATCTCCGGGAAGTGGTACAGCCGGTGAGAAATCAGGATCACGATCTTATTCCCTGCGTATTGCCGAAGTGCGGAGAATACGGCGTCCTCGGTTTTCCGGTCCAGGGCAGAAAAGGGATCATCCAGAATGAGAATCTGCCGCGGATGGGCCAATGTCCTCGCCAAGGCCAGCCGCTGGGCCTGGCCGCCGGACAGCCGCGTGCCGCCGCTGCCGATCATGGTCTGCATTCCGTCCTTCATGTCGCGGACCTCCTCCAGCAGAGAAACCATATTGAGATATTTCGCGGCATCGGCACTGCTGCCGCACAGGACGTTTTCCTCTACCCCGGCGCTTTGCAGCTCAGGATCGTGCCCCAGATAGCCGATAATAGCGGCAATTTCCTCCGGCTGCATCCGGGACAGCTCCACGCCATTTATTTTTATGCTTCCTTCATAGGCGTTTTCGCAGAGAAAGGCTCTGCCTAAGGTGGATTTTCCGCAGGCAACCGCCCCGGTAACCCCGATCATCTCCCCCGGATGTGCGAAGAAGGAGATATTCCGAAATACAGGCTCTGCTCTGCCGTAGGCAAAGGAAAGATTGCTTACGTTCAGTTCCCGTACCTTCGGTGCCTCCGGCAGGCATCGCGGGCAGCTGGACCGCATCATGGGCTGAATCCGCCTCCATGAGACATTTGCCTTCTGAAGGGCATTGAAAAGCTTCGCGGCCTTTGAGGACTTCGAGGCAAGCTTTGCATAGCAGGAGAGAAACGCCGTAAAGGCCGCAATATCCCACGTCCGCCACCCGGTGCCGGAAACATTTCGTATTCCGAAAAGGAGGATGAAAATGATGCCGACGTCAGACAGCACCAGATACAGCGGCGGCATGACTGCCTGCCAGATATTTGCCCGTACAGCAGCGTGCTCATAGTCGGTCAGGATCGCTTCATAGCCTTTTTCCCGCGTCTCCTCACAGCCGTACACCCGATAGGTGACGGCATTTTCCGCCCGATCCAGGGTCGCGGAGCTGAGAGCGGAGGCAGCCTTTTTGTATACACTTCCGGTTCTCTCCACGATTACCTTCATTTTATCCGCAAAAAAGTAAGAAAAAGGAGGAAACAAGAGGCAGATCGCGGCAAGCCGCCAATCGTAGGCCATCAGCATTCCCGCGTAGCACAGCAGCGCCACGCCGGTGTCGAAGAGCTCCGTCGTAAACTTTCGCATGCCCTCGGCGCAGTCATCCACATCGGAAATCGCCCTGGTCAGCAGCTCCCCGGAGCCCTCGCGGGACAGCTCACTGCGGCTGCTTCGCAGCAAATTTGCATACAGGACCCCCTTCATCCGGCGATTGATGTTGTTCGCAAATCTGCGTACATAAAAGCGCTTGATAAAGCGGGCAAGCTGCACAAAAAGGATCGTACCGAAATAGGCAGCAGTCAGCACCAGCATGGTATTCCTCGGCGCGCTTCCGGATAAGATATCCGCCAGACACTGGGCAAGCTTTCCCTCGAACCACGGGGCCGCGAGGAGTCCCACATTATAAATCAGCCCTGAGGCAGTCACCAGCAGCAGGCTGCGCCACTCCAGCAGAAAATAGCTGCGGAGATTGCCCGGCTGACCGTCAAGATTCTTCCCGTTCATGGTTTAATTCCTCCAACTGCGGCAAAATATGTGGGAAAGCGGCTCTGCTCTCTGCCTTGGAGCGGCGATAGAGAAGGTCCAGCATGGCAAGAAACTCCTGCTGCGCTGCGGGCTCCAGCCCCTCCATCAGGTACTCATAGAAAGCACTTTCCGCCTCCGCCTTTGTATTGCGCAGATTTTCCGCTTTCTCCGTGGGAAAAAGCAGCCAGCTCCGGCCGTCATCCGGGTTTGGTTCCCGGCGAAGATAGCCCTTGCGCTCCAGATTTGCCGTCCTGCGGGCAATGGCCGGTTTATCGGCGGAAAGAATGGCGCCCAATTCCGTCTGGGTAATGCCCGGGTGATGGCGCAGGGCATGGATGCAGTCAATTTCCGCAGTGCCGATGCCGCCTGACCTGGTGGCAAGCAGCACCAGATGCTCTGCCTCCCGGGCAATTTTTGTGATTTTTCGTGCGGGATGCTCCATTGTCTTCACAAAATCCTTTCTTTTTAATTGTACATACAATCAAATAGTTGTACATGCAACCAAGTTTTCTAAAGAATAACACAGAATCTGTAGAAATGCAAGTTTTTTATGACTGTGCTGTCCCTTCTCTGCAGCTGATGCGGTCTGCCCGCATTCGCTGTATACCTTGGCAATCATTGCAAAGCACAATCTGTTCATTAAATTGCGATGGCTGTATTTGAAATATAAGTCAAATTTAAAACGAATTATTGCTTATATTTGTCAAATGCAAAAAACGTGTTGACAGAGCGTCTCTGTATATGCTATCATGCATTTGGAATGTTTGGAAAGGTATTAGCTTTAAATGATTATTGCTTATACAAAATCATACGTTTTCCACCATCTTAGATTGAAATTTCAAAAGCAATGCAGTTGTCGCTTTATTCAGTGTCGATTTGCGGAGAACCGCAGTGGTGTGGAAGTTTTATGTATGAGTTCATTGCAGTTTTGTTCAAAGGTTTAACAAAAATACACAGCACTGCTAAAATTCGTAGGAACAGTAATATTCTATGATCCGGCAAAATATGAAACGTCTGATCAGCGATTCATATATTCCCTAGGTCTTCAGGAGCGTGCACACCCGGAGAATTGCTCTAAGCTTGCTGCAAATCATCAGTGGCAAAGAGACTGGTTGGTGATGGTTCAAAAACATAAAGGAGGTAACCATGAATCAGGTAAAACGAATACTTACCATAATTGCAGCTGTAATGATAATCACATCTGCGATGGTGATCTCGGTTATTGCTGCAAATACCACAGATACAGATTTCTGGTATCATGTCGCAACTACAAGTTCCTTCCCCAGAATTACAGGAAGGGCAAAAACAGACACAAGTCCTGTCTATGTATATGTCGACCAGAGCACATATTCTTTTGTGCGCGTACGGGCATATGGTCAAGTTACATCATCAACTACTACCACCAACTGCCAAAACTGCACCTATCATGGAGGAGCCATTGTGCCATATGTTCGTTGCAACAGGGACGTTGGATATTCTGTCAGTTCTATGATTCATGAATACGGATGGACATACGCGTCGCTTGGCTTCCAATCTGCCGGAGTAAATTCAGACACCGTTACCGGTTGGTGGAGTGCAGACAGCAGTCAAACGCATAACACGCCGTTAGCTCCGTAATCTTCTTTTGTATGCCCCACTGTCCCGTGGCAATGGGGCATACAATTCCCTAATGGAGAATGCAATATGAAACATACTTGGTATTTGCTTCTTATTCTCATAATACTGTCTCTTTCAGGTTGTGTCCATAACCAAGGTACATCAACCGAAGGGCAACAGATTAATGCATCCATTCCAACCGGAAATCTATCCTCGGATACTGATTTCTTTAAACCTGTTACGTGGAAGGAATCATACTACGGAGATGGGATGCTGCAAATAACGATTTCGTCTGCCTGGGTTATTACAGGAATGGATGGCATAGATC
>CAVIFH010000043.1:0-10757 GCA_963641615.1 bacterium
GTCTTCCTTCTCAGATGGTACTTTGACGCTGCAGTGGAATACATCCGCATCCGCAACAGCAGCGGTTGCAGCCTGCTCGGCCTTCTCACGGCCCGCTGCAATGCCGACGCCCATATGGGCACGCCCGGCAGACTTCATAACCGCGGAAACATCGGCGAAGTCCAGGTTGATCATCACATTTTCAGAGAACCCAACCAGCTCGGAAATAGAGGTAACCGCCTGCTTCAGCACGTCATCCGCAATACCGAAGGCATTGGCAAAGGTAATCTTCTGGTCCGTCACGAATTTCAGGCGGTCATTCGGAATGATGATCAGGGAGTCTACCTTCTCGCTCAGCTCGGCAATGCCCTGCTCTGCCTGACGCATACGATTGGCGCCCTCAAATTTGAAAGGCTTGGTCACAACGCCGACCGTAAGCACACCGGCCTCGTGAGCCAGATCCGCCACAATCGGAGCTGCACCGGTGCCGGTGCCGCCGCCCATGCCGGCGGTGATAAAGACCATATCCGTTCCTTCCAGAACCTTTGAAATCGCGGCGCGGCTCTCCTCAGCAGATTTCTTTCCGATCTCAGGCTTGGAGCCTGCACCCATTCCGTTGGTCAGCTTTTCGCCGATCTGAATTTTATTCTTGCAGACAGACTTGTTCAGATCCTGCTTATCGGTATTCACTGCTATGAACTCAACCCCGTCAACACCGGCCTCAACCATGCGGTTGATAACATTGTTGCCGGCGCCGCCGATGCCGATTACCTTAATTTTTACAACCCGGTCCTGTAAGCTTTCGGACATATGTTTTTCCTCCTATGTATCGTGATGCGCAGCGCAGTCATTGCGGTCACGGAAATCTCACTATTTTTTCTTATTTTAGCGTGAAAACGTAAATTGGTCAATAGGAAATCTCTTATTTTGCGAAAATAAAGCGTCAATTGAAGGGGGTATACCCGGCCTGATCCGGCCAGGTGGTGAAGCTGACATCCAAAATACCCGTCTGATAGTCACTCATCTGCAAAATTACGTTTTTCATGTAAGCTATCTTATAATCAATACGGTCAATGGAGCCCAGGTTCACCTGATACTGCGTTCCGTACCACAGCGTAATATCCTGCAGCTGGCTTACATTGACACTCGCCGCATCGCCGACAATGTCGTTGAGCTCCAGCGCCTGCAAAATTTTAAGAGCTGCATTGAGGCGCTGTGCGCCGGTAATCAGTGCCTGGATGGTTTCGCCGGAAGCGTCCGTCTCCGTAGGCGCCTCCTCTTCCGCAACACCCACCTCGCCCACCTGGGGCTGGTAGAGGGCAACGCCCAGCACCTGCGTATAGGTATCGGCAACCTGAGAGCTGGTCTGCTCCACAACCTTTCCGTCGGAGTTGATCAGCCACCACACGCCGTCCTGATCCTGAATGGAATAGACAACCGCCGCCTCTTCCACCTCAATGATTACGGTATCCGGAAGCTTGATCGCAATCCGGGCGCTTTTTATGTAGGGGAGATTTGCTATGATTTTTCCGGAAGCTTTGGTACGCCCGAAGGTCAGGAGGTTATCCCCCTCCTTGATGCCGGATTCCTGCAAAATCGTATACTCATCATATACGTTTGCCCCCACAATGCCCACATGCTTTACCTTAAAGAAAACCGACATTCCAAGCACCAGCGCAAGGACGACACTGAGCACCGTAATCAGCTGAATTGCAAGGCGGCGGGTGTTGAAGGGCACCGGCTGCGTGTAGATTGCCGCAGGGGTATTGAGCTGCTGTGCCCGCTTGCGGCGCTTCTCCTCCTCCGCGGCCCGCTTTGCCTGCCGGGCCGTTCTGGCATCATCGCCGAAAACAGAGGGGTCTTCCTTGTAAAAAAGCTTTACAACCGGATTCTTATAGGAGAAAAAGTCAGAAACCCCCTGACGGAAGCTCTGTTTTTTCCTCGCCTTCGTCAGCTGATTGGCCTGCCGATAGGGGTGATACTGGGCATCCCGGCCGGCAGGAGTGCGTTTTCTCTTCGCAGGCTCCCGGCGGCTGCGCTCAGAAGGCACCTGCTCTGCCGCTTCCGCATGGCGGGTACGCTGGCTCTGGGCATCCGGCACATAAACCTCATACTGTTCATTATCAGCAGCAGTATGGGCGTTTTCTTTCGTACGCGGGGGCGTCCGACGCCGCTGAGGCGCTCTATGATTCGCTGCCTGGGCGCGGGGGCGTTTTTTCATCTCCCTGTTTTTTTCATCCATATTTTTTTCCTCCCGGAAGCACTGGGGCGTCTATTTTCCTGCCAACTGCTCGACAATATCACAAACACGCTCCGTGCTGTCCTGCTTCACCATTGAAAGGAGATTTTCCTTCATCTGCATTCTGCGCTGGGGGTCGTGCAGCAATGCGTTCATTTGGGCATACAGCGCATCCGGCGTGCAGTCCTTCTCCAGAATAACCACGGCGCCGCCCCGTCCCTCAAGCACCCGCGCATTTTTCTCCTGATGGTTGTTTGTCACGTTGGGAGAGGGAATGAGAATGCTCGGCAGTCCGGCGTCCGCAATCTCATTGCAGGTGGAGGCTCCTGCCCGGCTGATCATGATATCCGCCGCTGCCATGAGCGTCGGCATATTGTAAAAATATTCCTTCATTTCGATGGAGCGGGTATTTTCCAGGCAGACGCCTTTTTCCTCCACAAGTTGGGGCATCCACTCCCAGCCGAAGCTGCCTGTCGCGTGAATGTGGCGGAACGGGAATCCGTCCTTCTGCTCCAGGCAGAAAATCTCCGCCATTGTCTGGTTCATGACCTTTGCGCCGAGGCTCCCGAAAGCGGAAAGCACAACCAGCTCATCCTCGCCGATTCCCAATTCCTGGCGAGCCTTTGCCCGGTCGCCGTGAACGAAACCGCTTCGCACCGGCATGCCGACAACCTCAACCTTATCCGGATCCGGGTACATTTCTTTGCTTTCCTCAAAGCAGACCAGCACCCGGTCTGCCTTCTTTGCGGCAAGGCGGGTGGTAACCCCGGGGACAGCATTGCTTTCATGCACACACACGGGAATACCCATGGATGCGCCGGCATGCAGCGCCGGGAAGCTGGCATAGCCCCCCGTACCGATAATCACATCCGGCCGGAACTCCTTAAAAATCTTTTTGCACGCGTGGGAGGCATCCAGCACACATTTCACCGCATGAATATTCTGCTTTGCCCCGGCCACGGACAGTTTCCGGCTCAATCCTGACCCCGGAAGACATTTAAGCTCAAACCCTGCCTGGGGCACAAGCTTCTCCTCCATATGGCCGGTGGCGCCGATGAACAAAATCCGGCAGTCCGGATGCCGCTCCTTCATCAGCTCGGCGACAGCCAGAGCCGGATTGATATGTCCCGCAGTGCCGCCGCAGGTAAAAATAAGGTTCATGTGCAGTCCTCCCGGATTTTACAAATCAAAAAATCAAAAGAATTTGGAAATGCCAAGCCACGCAAGTATACACATTGCGGCGCTGACCAGGGTAAACACTGCCACAATCTTCTCTTCCTTCCAGCCGCACATTTCAAAATGGTGGTGGATCGGTGACATTTTAAACAGACGCTTCCCATGGGTCAGCTTGAAATAGCTCACCTGCAAAATAACCGAAAGTGTTTCGCAGATGTATATAAATCCGACGAGGATCAATATGAGAGGCATATCCAGTGCAAAGGACATGGCGCACACCACGCCGCCCATAAAGAGCGACCCTGTGTCCCCCATGAACAGCTTTGCCGGGTGCCAGTTCAGCCGCAGATAGGCAAGCAGGCCACCCACCATTGTGGCAGGCAGAACCGCGAGATCAAAGCGGTCCATGGCAATGCTGGCCGCCGTGAAGAAAATCATCACAGGGATGGTAACGGAGCTGCTCAGGCCGTCAACACCATCGGTCAGGTTTACGGCATTGTCGCAGCCCACCATGACAAACATGGCAAAAATGATGTAAACTGCCAGGGGCATATGGATTGCGTGATCCGTAAACGGAATGCGCAGATCACAGGTCAGGCTTCCGCTGAAATAAAGCACGCATACAAACACGGCAGATACCAGCATCTGAAGCAGTGCCTTCTGGATCGCGGTCAGGCCCAGATTGTGCTTGTACTTCACCTTGAAGAAATCGTCCAGGAAGCCAATCAGTCCGAAGGAAAAGGCAAGCAGAAACACATAAAACGGCGTATAATCCGTCATCCACGGAAGATTTCCAAGCAGGCAGAGCAGGCTTGAGAAAATAAACATCAGCCCGCCCATGATCGGCGTACCGGATTTGTTGTTATGCCAGGTCGGCCCGATTTCCCGGATGGGCTGCCCTGCCTTCAGGGCGTGCAGCACCGGCAGAAGGAAGTGAATGATAATGCTTGCCAGCGCAAATGAGATTGCACCGTTTGCAATTGCCCGTATGATCGGATTCATTCTTCATCCCCCGCTTTCTTTTCCAGCAGAAACGCATCCACCACCTGCTCCATGTGCATGCCATGGCTTCCCTTTACCAGCACAATATCCCCGGAGGCAAGGGTGCGCTTCAATGTCTCAATCAATTTTTCCTTATCCGTAAACGCCTTCACCCGGCGCTCATCCATGCCTCCGGTGAGGCAGCCGCTTACCACGCGCTCCGCATTCGGCCCGAACGCAAACACGAGATTGCTCTTTGCCGCGGCAACTCTGCCGACCCGGTAATGCTCCGGGGATGTGCAGGCACCCAGCTCCAGCATGTCACCCAGCACTGCCACTCTCCGCCCGGGCTTGCTGCCCAGTACCTTCAGTGCCGCCTCCATAGACTCCGGTCCCGCATTATAGCAGTCCTTAATAAAGGTAATGCCGTTTATTTCGATTACTTCCTGACGCCCGGCGATATTATGGAAGCTGTCCAGGCCGGAGCGAATATTGGCCGGGGTCACCCCCATGGCAAGTCCCGCCGTAACTGCCGCAAGGGCATCCGTCACATAGTGGGCGCCCTCCACATGCAGGCGAACCGGGAAGGAATCCCCCCCGTCATCGTGGACGGTAAACCGCAGAGTTTCGTTTTTCTGCCGGATATCCGAGGCGTAGACATTGAAACTGTCATCTGTGCCGAAATACAGGACCGTCTGCACCGGCTGTTCATCCAGGCTGTGCAGCAGCGCATCGTCCCCGTTGAGCACAACGCGCCCCTCTGGTGACATTCCCTCCAAAATCTCCATTTTGGCCTTGCGGATGCCCTCCTGGGACCCGAGGAACTCCATGTGTGCCGTTCCGATGTTGATAATTACCGCCAGATCCGGCCTCGCAATTCTGGAAAGATACGCCATCTCCCGGAAATGATTCATCCCCATTTCCACAACGGCGACCTGTGTATCCTCCGGCATTCCGAGAATTGCCATGGGCATCCCGATGTCGTTATTGTGATTCTCCGGGGTCTTGGCTGTACGGAAGGTTGTCTCCATTACCTGTGCAATCATCTCTTTTGTGGTGCTTTTCCCCACAGAGCCGGTTACGCCGATCACCTGCATGCCGATGCGCATACGCTCCCGGCGGGCAATCTCCCCAAGGGCCAGGCGTGTATTGGATACATAAATGGCAGGATAGTCCCCCACCATGCGGGTGCACAGCGCCGCGGCAGCGCCCTTCTCCATTGCCGTCGGAATAAACTCATGACCATCTCTTGCGCCCTGCAGCGCAACAAACAGCTGTCCCGGCTGAATTTTGCGTGTGTCGTTGCATGCACCGAGGAATTCAATATCCGCATATTTTTCAGCCACTGTCCCGCCGCACCAGTTTGCCGCCTGACGAAGTGTAATTTTACCCATTTTGTTCCCTCAATTCTTTCAGGTGGGCAGCAACCTCTTCCCGCTCGTCCAGATGGTGCTTTACACCATTAATCTCCTGATAGGTCTCATGCCCTTTTCCCGCAAGCACAATTATATCATCTTTTTTTGCAATGTCCATAGCATATCTGATTGCCCTGCGCCGGTCCTCTATGACGACATAGTCTCCCATCTCCGGACTGATTCCGGCCAGGATATCCTCAATAATCGCCATTGGCTTCTCCGTCCGGGGATTATCGGAGGTAATAACGCTGAAGTCCGAGCACTCCACGCCGATTCTTCCCATAATCGGGCGCTTCATGGGGTCACGGTCCCCGCCGCAGCCGAATACGCAGATCAGTCTGCCCTTGCAGAAATCACGGACGGATCTCAGCACATTTTCAAGCCCGTCCGGCGAATGCGCATAGTCAATCAGGACACAGTATGGCATTCCCGGGGTCGGCACGACCTCAATTCTGCCCTTCACACCCTTCACCGTGCCAAGGGCTGCCGCCGCATCCCCGAGGGGAATGCCCAGGCATTTCGCAATGCCCAGCACCGTCAGGGTGTTATACACCGTAAATCTGCCGGGGATCGGCACACGGACACGTACTTTTTCTTCCCCGCTCACGGCAGTAAAGGCGATCCGGTCGGCATGCAGCTCTATATCCGCGGCATACAGTCCCGCCTCGCCATGGGCCGAGGTGGTGAGCACCGGGCAGTTCGCCGCCGCAAGCATTCTCGGCGCATAGGCGTCATCCCCGTTGATCACCGCCCTGCCGCACCGGCGGAACAGCTCTGCCTTGGCGCCGCAATAGGCATCCATTGTCTTATGAAAGTCCAGATGGTCCTCTGTCAGATTGGTAAAGGCGGCAATATCATAGTGAATTCCGCCGATGCGCTCCAGCGAAATTGCGTGGCTTGAAACCTCCATCACAACATGGGTGCACCCAGCCTGATACATCCGGGAAAAGAGGCTCTGGAGATCAATGCTCTCCGGTGTCGTGCGCTCGGTGGGGATCACTTCATCCCCAATCAGGTTTTCCATGGTGCCGATCAGCCCTACCTTGGCATTCAGGCATTTTTCCAGCACCTGCTTCAGAAGCAATGTTCCGGAGGTCTTTCCGTTTGTCCCGGTAATGCCGATCATGGTCATTTTCTCAGCCGGATTCCCGAAGTAATTGCAGGAAATCATTGCCAGGGCAAGCCGGTCAGAGGGCACAAGGACATAGGGTATCTCCTGCTCCGGCTTTGCAGCCGTTACAACGGCGGCGGCGCCTTTCTCTATTGCCGCAGGGATAAAGCGGTTCCCATCCGACGCGAAGCCGGAAACCGCCACAAAAAGGCATCCCGGTTTTGCTTTCCTAGAGTCGCAGCATATGCCCGTGATTTCCGTCTCCGGATCCGCTTTTATCTCTATCAACGCGATGCCCTTCAAGAGCTCTTTTAATTTCATATTATTTCCTCCTGACTTTATGCCCATACATTGGCAAAGGGCAGCAAGGGATCCCCCCGCTGCCCCATGCAGCCCGGACAGTGCTCTGCGGCACCGCCCTGAATATCATTCCCCCGCGTCCGCATCCCAGGTTACGGTTACATAGTCTTCTGAATTTGAAAAGAGCCATGAAAAGAACCATGTAATATTATCCCACAGAGTTTTCTCACCGGTTTCTTCCGGTACGGAAAAGAACACGGTAAAGCCATCCGCTTCCTCTGCGGCGATCATGCCCATGGACTCCGCATCGCTCTGAATTTCCTCTATATCGTAGCCCGTATGATAGCTGTGGCTCAGCTGAGCATTTTCCAGCTTCAGCTGCGTCAGCTGCTCCTTCATCTGATCATAGGCATCCCGGGTGTTGCGCAAGTCAATTGCACCGACGATCAGGAGGCACAGCATGACCACAGAGGCCACGACACCGCACAGCGCAATCGGATCCACATATACCTTGTGGATCTTTTCCAGATGCAGCTGGGGCAGCTTGGCCTTTTTCTGCTTTTGCGTCTTCTCCGGCTCCGGCTGCGGAGCCTCACTGCCAAACACATAGAATCGGTTCACATATTGGATTTCCGTTTTCTGTGCCATGATTTTTCACCCTTATTTCAGCTTTTCACAAATACGAAGCTTGGCGCTTCTGGACCGGGGATTCTCCTCCAATTCCCGCTCTCCGGGAAGGATTGGCTTCCGCGTAATAACCTTGACCTTGGGCTTTCTCCCGCATACGCACACGGGAAAGCTGGGGGGACAGACACACCCCTGCGCTGCCGCTGCCATCTTGCTCTTTACAATGCGGTCCTCCAGTGAATGGAAGGTAATCACCGCAAGCCGCCCCCCGGGATTCAGGCAGGCAATGGCATCGTCCATCACCTTTGTTACCTCGCCCAGCTCATCGTTGACGGCAATGCGGATGGCCTGAAAGGTCCGCTTTGCCGGATGCTGCTTTTCCCGCAGCGCCGCCGCGGGCATGGCAAGACGGATCACATCCACAAGCTCCAGCGTGGTGCGGATCGGCGATGCTTCCCGCCTTCTGCATATGGCTGAGGCGATCTGGGGCGCGTAGCGCTCCTCGCCGTAATCGTACAAAATGCGTTTCAGCTCCTCATAGGGCCACGTATTCACAACCGTATCGGCGCTTAAGGAGCTGCTGTTATCCATGCGCATGTCCAGCGGCGCATCCGCCATATAGGAGAAGCCGCGCTGGGCGTTATCCAGCTGCGGGGACGATACCCCCAGGTCCAGCAAAATTCCGTCCACACCGGGAATGTCCAACTTGCGCAGAACCGACGCAATCTCGCTGAAATTGGAGTGGACTAGGGTCACTTTCTCCCGGTACGGCTCCAGCCGTCCGTCCGCCGCCGCAAGAGCGGCCGGATCCCGGTCGATGCCAATCAGGCGCCCGGTAGTCAGCATGGCCGCAATGTGCGAGGAGTGCCCTGCACCGCCGAGGGTTCCATCCACATAAATTCCATCCGGCCTGACGCAAAGTCCCTGAATGCACTCATCCAGGAGCACGGAAACATGATGAAATTCGCTCATATCTGAATTTCCTCCAATGAGGAAATCAGCTTCTCCGGCGTGAGATTCTCCATCTCGAACCGGTTATATTCCCCGATATCCCAAATTTCCGCCTGCCCTGCCACGCCGGCAACCATAACTTCCCGCTCAATCCCTGCGTATTCCAGCAAAGACTGGGGAAGCCCGATGCGATACTGCTTATCCGGCACGCACTCCACCGCATTCATAAAAAACAGGCTCGTGGCGCCCGCACGCCGAGCGACGGGGAGATCATTGAATTTACTGCTGAGTCTCTGCCACTCGGCAGCAGGGTAAATGGTCAGGCAGTGATGGCCGTCGTTTGCGCCAATCGTCACATAAAACAGATCTCCCAGCTCCTGACGAAGCTTCGCCGGAACGATCAGCCGGTTTTTGTCATCCAGCTTTGCAATGTACTTGCCAATCATGCACTCACCATCTCTTTTCTCTCCACTTTGCTCCACTTTACTCCACTTTTGCCATTATATACGCTTATTTAAAAAAAATCAATCTTTTTAGGTCAATTTTTCCTGTTCTGTCTGCTTTTTCAGTCAAAAGCACAACAATATGAACATTTGTTCTATAAAATGCAGCAGTCACGCACGGCGCAGCCTGCACAAAAAGCGGTGCCCGCCTATATGCGCATAATTGCAGAAAAATTCGCCGCCGTCTCCTCCGGACTCGTTAAAGTTGAAAATAACGAGGTTCTCGTGCTGGTGGACTCTGCAGAGCGTCCCGAGGATATTGATGAAAACCGGGCAAAGCGGGCCGCCGCCGAGGCCAAAGAAGCCATGCTCCAAAAGAGAAGCATTCAGGAATATCAGCAGGCCCAGGCAAACCTGGCAAGAGCCATCAACCGCCTGCGCATCAAAAGCAATGTAAATTAGGGGGTACCGCCGAGTTCGCCGGCGGCCCCTGCTCCCAAAAAACAGGTTCTCTCCGCATTGGAAAGAACCTGTTTTTTTCTGTCATGGAAATTGTACTGCATCGCGGGTAAATCGAAGTCTACATGATTCACTGCGTAAATATCCATATCACCCTGCCGAAATATACGGCAGAGACTTCTTGTTTCTAACAGCGGCATCAAGGCCCCCCTGGCTCTCTCATTTCATTTGTTTCAGAATTTTTCCCATCGTTATTCTGATTGGCAGATAGAACGAAACTGCTGCCAGAACCGCAATTGAAAGATAGATACCGACCACAGGCGCAGAAACAATGAATGGTCTTCCGCTCCCATGCGAATCCAGCAATGCCCACGGAATCGCAATCAGAAATGGAAATACTGCCGCCGGGACCGCACCATAGGCTGCCGGAATCAGCCGCAAAAGCTGGCTTTGAGATGCACCGACCTGCAGGATAATCTGCAGCATAGGGGCGCAGTCGCACACATACTTTGACAGCCGTGCCCATACGATCTGCATTGCAGCAATCATCAGGATGCCGAAGATCCAGCTGAGAAGCCACAGCTTTCCCTGCTCCTGCAATATTTGTGTATCCACATAGTTTTGATAACTGAAGATTGTCGCCGATTCAGAGAGGAGATCCCGGAGTTTTTCTTCTACCGCAGATGCCTGAGAAGCCGATGTATGCACAATCAGCCTGGAATATCCTCCCATTCCCGCGAGCTCCTGTATCAGTTCCGTTGCAGCATATACATTTATAAAACTCTGTCCGCTGTCTTCTGACTCGACCCGTTTTACCAGCGCAACTTCAATTTCATCTTCAGAAAATCCGACTTTTCTCAGAAAGTATGGCTCGCTGCTTTCCATAGACTGGGGAAGGTCGGAAACAATCTGGTACTTCTCCAATTGGGGCATATTCGTCGGCAATTCCTCCGAGGAATGCACCAGAACCATTAATGAATTCCGATCCGGCGTACGGAGTATATACGGCTCTGAAGGATCCCACACAGGCTCAATACGATCTACGCCGCCGATATTGGAAATGGAATCTACTGTAC
>CAVIFH010000044.1:0-10659 GCA_963641615.1 bacterium
GCCCTATATCATGCTGACCATTGCAGCAGCATTGATAATGGAGTGGGTTAAAATCGGTGTAATGATGCTGTCCGTCCGCTCCATTCCCTCAGCAAGGATAATTCCCGCCGGCAGGTACTGCACAAAGCACACTGCCAGCTGCATTAGTTCGTAATACCCGATGTACCCCGCGATATGAATCAGCGAAAATGCGGTCACGGACAAAACATACGCCGGAAACCGTCCCCATTTTGAGGCTGTGCTGAAAATCACGCCCCGGAAAAGGCACTCTTCACTCACCGGGGCAAATATGACCGTAAAAATAAACGTAAGCAGCGGATTCGCCGCTCCGGATAAAGCGATCTCCGCATCATTCGCATTAAAGAAGTCGGGATAACGCACGGCAATCCAGTACGTAATCAGCCGCCCCCATAAATAGTAGCCGCCCAGTGATATCAGGATATTAAGCAGGGAATTTTTCATATTTCCCCGGAATTTATCTGCAGAAGCCTTTAAAAAGCGGTGAAAGATCAGCAGGCAGGCTGCAAAGCAAATCAGATGATAAATAAAGTTTATTGCCGCGCTGTCAAGTCCATCCGCAAAAAGCATGATTAAGTCAGCAAGCAGAAGATACTGAAACGTAAGCCAGCACCAGCCGATGCAAATTTCTCTTTTGGTCATCATCAGCCCAGCATTTTTTTCAGCTTGTACAGCACATTCATCGCTTCAATCGGCGTCAATGTCTCCACATCGACGCCGCGCAATGCGTCCGCCACCTGGCGCTGAGAAAGGTCCTCCATGCTCACCTGGTCATCCTGCGGTTCTGAATGGACGACGACCTGCTTTCCTTCTCCCTGCTCCAGCTCCTGAAGAATTTCGCGTGCTCTGGAAACGACCGCATTGGGGAGTCCTGCCAGCTTGGCAACCTCGATGCCGAAGCTGTCATCCGTTGCACCGGGGACAATGCGGCGCAGGAAAATCATCTGCTCACCGCGTTTTTTTACCGCGATGTTATAGTTTTTTACGTTCGGCAGTCGCTCCTCCATGGCAGAAAGCTCATGGTAGTGCGTTGCAAAAAGCGTCTTTGCACCCAGTTTTTTGGGGTTCGCCGCATACTCCAGCACGGCCCGCGCAATTGCCATTCCGTCATAGGTGGAGGTGCCTCTGCCGATCTCATCCAGGATCAGCAGGCTGCGGCTTGTGGCGTATCTCAGGATAGACGCCACTTCGGCCATTTCCACCATGAAGGTAGACTGCCCTGATGCCAGATCGTCACTGGCACCGATGCGGGTGAATACCCGATCCACCAAACCGATCTCCGCACTGCGCGCAGGAACGAAGGAGCCCATCTGCGCCATAAGCACGATCAGTGCCACCTGACGCATATAGGTGGATTTGCCTGCCATATTGGGGCCTGTGATGATCGCCACCTGATTGTCGGCAGCCCCCAACCGGGTGCTGTTCGGAACAAACAGCGTATCCTTCAGCATTGCCTCCACCACAGGATGCCGTCCGTCTGTGATGGTAATTTCCTGCCCCAGGGTAACCTCCGGGCGGCAATAGCCGCGCTGCGCCGCTACGGTAGCCAGGGAGCACAGCGCATCCACCGCCGCCACCGCCCCGGCAGTCTGCTGCACCCTTTGCGCGCCCTCTGCGATTTTTGTCCGCAGGCGCACAAAAATATCATACTCCAGAGCTGTCAGGCGATCCTTTGCGGTAAGCACCTGATTTTCGAGCTCCTTCAGTTCCTGTGTAATATAACGCTCACAGTTTACGAGTGTCTGCTTGCGAATATAGCTGTCCGGTACCTGATTGATAAAGGACTTGGAAACTTCAATATAGTAGCCAAACACCCGGTTAAATCCGACCTTCAGCGTGCGGATTCCGGTTTTTTCGCGCTCCTGTGCCTCAATGGCCGCAATCGTTCCGGAGCCGCCCTCCATAATGTCCCGGAGCCTGTCCGCCTCCGCATCCGCGCCGCGGCGAATAATACCGCCTTCCCGAATGGTCAGAGGGGGATCCTCCACAATGGTCGACTCAATCAGCGCTACATAGTCCTCCATCGGGTCAATGCTGTCGCGCAGCTGGGTAAGGAGGGGAGATTTCATCTGCGCCAGCTGTGTCAGTACATCCGGAAGTCCGCGGAAGCCTCTGGCAAGTCCCAGCAGATCTCTGCCGTTGACGGTGCCTGTCACCACCCGCGTAATCACGCGCTCCAGATCGGTCACCTGCTTGAGGGCCTCATTCAGCTCCCCACGGGCAATTGCGTTTTGCACCAGCTCTTCCACTGCAGACTGCCGCCGCACAATTTCTCCCAGATCAAGCAGAGGTTTTTCAAGCCAGCTTCGAAGCAGCCGTCCTCCCATGGGCGTATGCGTCTTATCCAGCACCCACAGCAGAGAGCCCCGTTTTTCCTTTGTGCGCAGGGTCTCCGTCAATTCGAGATTGCGCCTTGCGTCCATATCCAGCTCCATGAATTTCCCGCCTGTGTAATACTGCAGGTTGCGGATATGGGCCAGATCATTTTTCTGCAGATCAAGAAGTGTGCGCAGCAGTGCCCCGCTCGCAATCACTGCGAGGGGAAAAGAAGCAAGCCCCAACTGCTCCACGGTCTGACCGAAATGACTTTCCAGGAGCTCTTCGCAGTCCTCCTGCTTAAAAAGCTCCTCAGTACCTTCATCAACACAGCATTTCAGCCGGCGAAAAAGCGCATCCTCTATCGCATCCGCGTTCACGTTTTCGCCGAAACGCAGTACCTCGCTGGGAGAAAAACGCCCCAGCTCCGACGCAACCGTCTGCGCGTCAGGGCAAGTCGTTGCATAGAACGCACCAGTTGAAACATCGCTGAAGGAAAGTCCGTAGCGGCCGGAGCCTCCGTAGATGCATGCCATGTAATTATTTTTATTTTCATCCAGCATGCAGCTTTCCGTTACGGTACCCGGGGTGACAATGCGGGTAATATCCCGCTCTACGAGTCCCTTTGTTGTAGCCGGATCCTGCATCTGCTCACATACAGCAACCTTATACCCCTTTTGCACCATACGGGCGATATACGCATCCACGCTGTGGTATGGTACACCGCACATGGGTGTCTGCTCTTCCTTCGGCTTTCCGCGGTCGCGGGTGGTAAGAGTCAGGTCAAGCTCTCTTGCTGCAAGCAGCGCATCCTCATTGAACATTTCATAAAAATCACCGAGGCGGAAAAACAGGATGCTGTCTTTATTTTTCTTCTTCAGTTCCTGATACTGCTGCTGCATTGGTGTCAGTTCCGTATCTTTTGCGGCCATTGCCTGCACTCCTTCTAAAGGACAATCGTCCCCACAAGGCTCCACGTCGTGGCGCCTGTAATCTCAATCATCTGAAACGTGCCTATCAGTTCATCCTTGCCTGGGAGGCGGACCAGCCGCCCGCCCTCGGTACGCGCCGTAAGGTTATCGCCGTCCCGTCCATCCACAAGGCACCGCATTTTTTTGCCGATATAACTTCTGTGGGTCTCCTCGGAGATGGCGTTCTGCACGCTGCAAAGGCGGTCAAAACGGCGGTTTTTTTCTGCCTTTGGGGTGGGATCTTCCATTTTTGCCGCAGGCGTTCCCGTTCGCGGAGAGAAAATAAAGGTAAAAAGGCTGTCATAGTGCACCTGCTCTATCAGGGACACAGTCTCCTCGAACTCCTCCTCCGTCTCGCCGGGAAACCCGACAATCACATCACTCGTCAGCACCAGCTCCGGCATAACTGACTTCGCATAATCCACTTTTTTCAGATAGGTTTCGCGGTCATAGTGCCGGTTCATGGCCTTCAGCACCCGGCTTGAGCCGGACTGAAACGGCAAATGCAGCTGTTTAGCAATTTTAGGATAATGTGCCATAGTATCAAACAGCTTCTCGGATGCGTCGCGGGGGTGGCTCGTCATGAAGCGGATCAGGAAATCCCCGGGAATTGAGGCAATCTGTGCAAGTAAATCCGAAAAGTCTATTTCTTCCGCCAAATCCTTACCGTAGGAATTTACATTCTGCCCGAGGAGGGTGATCTCCTTTGCCCCGTTTTCAATCAGGGTACGGCACTCCTGCAAAATACATTCCGGCTTGCGGCTGCGCTCCCTGCCCCGCACATAGGGCACAATGCAGTATGTACAGAAATTGTTGCAGCCATACATGATGGACACCCAGGCCTTTAAGCCGGAATCGCGCACCTGCGGAATTCCCTCAGCAATGGAGCCCGGTTCATCCTCTACACGAAATACACGCCCCTGCTTTGTGAGCACGCCGTATAGGATCTCCGGGAACTGCCACAGGTGGTGTGTGGAAAAAACACCGTCTACATGGGGATAGCTTTCCTTTATTCTCCTTGACACCTTTTCTTCTCCGGCCATACAGCCGCAGAGGAAGATTTTCTGCCCCAGGTGGCGGCGCTTGGTATGCGTCAGGGCACCCAGATTGCCAAAAACCCGCTGCTCCGCATGCTCTCGAATGGCACAGGTATTCATGATCACCACATCCGCCCCCTCTGCCTGGGAACCGATCACATAGCCGCATTGGGCAAGATATCCCCTGAGCTTTTCTGAGTCCGCTTCATTCTGCTGGCAGCCGTAGGTCTCCACATAAGCTGTAGGAGTGATCCCCTGCTGTGCCCAGTAAGAAGCAATTCTGTCACAATAGCTGAACTGCGTGTCCAGCTGCTCCTGGGTTATGATGGTGGTTTTGGTATTCATGGTGATTCCCCCGAAAAACAACATTTCGACACTTTATGATACCATTTTCTTCCATCCTTTTCAAGGAAAAAATACCGCACACGAAAGAATCGTTCCCTCCGTATGCGGTATTGTCTTTTGCCTTTATTCTTCTGTTGATCCTGCAGGCTGCTCAGACGGCTCCTGAGTGGGAGCTTCCGTAGGTGCCTCGGTTTGAGCCTCTGTCGGGGCTTCGGTGGGTGCCTCAGTAGGGACCTCCGTGGGGGCTTCCGTGGGCGCTTCAGTCGGTGCTTCCGTAGGTGCCTCGGTTGGGGCTTCCGTGGGATCTGTCGGCTCCGGAGTGGGAATCTCGGGTGCATCCGGAATCACTGTCTGCTGATACACCGCCTTCATATCCAGCGCATCCAGCTTTACCCAGCCCAAGGGAATATGCGCCCAGAGGGTATCCCCAATCTTTGCGGTCTGCAAAACCGCAACCACCTTGTTTTTACCAAGTGTTCCGACCTTGCTGCCGGTGCCGGCTGCATCCAGAATTTCTGTGCCGTCCGCAGTAACCGTTCCATAGCCGTAAATCGCAGTCTTCGTTCCGGGAATATAATCCGGGGCGATATAGCTCATGCATACCCAGCCTTTTCTTGTGTAGCCCCAGTACACACCGTTGCTGTAAACCTGCTCCAGAACCATCACACGGTCATCCGCATAGTAGCTCCCGGTTGCCGAATACTCTGTACCCGGGCCGGAGCGAATGTTCAGCCGCTGCGCCGTCACATTGCCAATCATGCAGTTGGTGCCGACGTTGCCTTCGAAATAGACATAGCCCAGGTAAATCCAGCCGTCCGTTGTCCGTCCCCAGCCGTTATTCTTTTCCAGAATACCGACCCGATCACCGCCGGAGTAACCGCCCACTCGGTCGAAGGTGGTACCCGGTGCCGTACGGATATTCAGCTGATTTACGGTGACATACCCGATTTGTGCATAGCTCGGCAGATAGGCCGTCTCGACGTGCTCCAGGTCTGATTCTGTCACAACGCTGGGCATGTTCAGGTCAGAGCGAAGCATCCATCCGGAAATGCCGCTGCTCTTCGCAGTGACATATACCCAGTCGACACCGCTGAATGCTGCCGTGCGCCGGATAGTCAGCTCTGCTCCTGTCTCCATCTGTGCCAGAACCTTGGTGTACTCGCTGTAGCTGCTGTACAGATTGGCGCTCTTTTTTACCGTGGCAGTGTTGGAAGACAGGGTGCTTTTCTCAGTGCCGGACGACAGGCTCAGGCACGATTCCTTCACCCATCCCTTCTGACTGCCTGACTGCACATAATACCAGGCAGTGCCCAGTACGGTTTCTGAGCGGATGATCTGCACCTTTGTGCCGCTGGCAAGCTCCTGAAGAGATTTGGAAAGGGAGCTGGGTGCGCTCCGCATGGAAGTCTTTTCCGTCGTTACGGCAGTCTGTTCCTGCGTAAATATGGACTCAATGAGTCCCAACAGTCCGCTTCCGGAAGCGCTGCTTTCAGATACTCCGGATGTTCCGAAGGAGAACAGAAGCGAAGCAGAAAGAAGAATTGCGATCAGTGTTTGCGTTTGCATAGATATTCCTCCTTTTATGCACATATTATAGCTGAAATATGCGCTGCAATCAAGGCAATACACAAATTCTTAATATCTTCGTCACCGCTCGTGTACGCTTCCCTCTTATTGTTAAATTTTTTTGAAGTACTTGAAATTGAATGTGTCGCATGCTACACTCTTGCGTAGCATGCGACATTTTTTCAAGGGAGTGATGAGTTGGATCACTATGGGCACATGATTCAGGTGCTGCACCGCTGCATCTGCCACGCCGTAACGGAGAAGATGATGCAGATGGACCTGACGTCGGCACAGGGATGGATTATGGGATATTTGGCAAGACATGAGACCGCACCTTGTGCCAAGGATATTGAGAAAAAATTTCATCTCAGTCATCCGACCGTTTCCGGACTGTTATCCCGTCTGGAAAAAAAGGACTTTATTGAGTTTCGGCCGGATGAGCAGGACAGGCGCTGCAAGCGCATCTACATCCTGCCGAAAGGGAGAGCCTTCAACAAGCAGATTGAGCATGCCATTCTTGACAACGAGCGGCAGATCGTTGACGGCTTTTCAGAAGAAGAAAGAACGCAATTTACAGATTTCCTGACCAGAGCGGCAGTCAATTTAGGCTGCGGCCCCGGTTACCATTTTGATAGGGAGGAAAACGAAGAATGATTCGAAAACTCGCCCGGAGTATCCGGGAATACAAACTGCCCGCAATTCTCGGCCCGGTCTGCATGATCGGCGAGGTTGCCATGGAGGTTCTGATCCCTCTGGTAATGGCAAAGCTTTACGATTACGGCATTGAGCAGCAGAATATGACCATCGTCGTGCAGCAGTCCCTTCTGCTGATGCTTTGCGCAGTAACATCCCTGTGCTTTGGTTCGGCTTCGGCCATTTTCGCGTCCAAGGCCGGCACCGGCTTTGCCAAAAACCTGCGTCACGACATGTATTACCATGTGCAGGAATTCAGTTTCTCCAATATTGATAAATTTTCCACATCGTCCATTGTCACGCGTCTGACATCGGATGTTGCGAACCTGCAGATGGCTTTTCAGATGATGATCCGCATGGCAATTCGCTGCCCCATGATGCTTATTCTGGCCCTAATCTCCGCATCGCGCATCAGCCCGAGGCTGTGCCTTGTGTACTGCGTTGCCCTGCCGCTTCTGGCAGTTGTCCTGCTCGGCATTGTGCCGATCGTATTCAAGATCTTCGACAAGGTATTTAAGGCCTATGATGGTCTGAACAATGTGGTGCAGGAAAACATTCACGGCGTACGCGTCGTGAAAAGCTTTGTCCGTGAGGATCACGAAATTAAGAAGTTCAATAAAACCTCCGGCAAAATTTACGATCTGTTCTGCAAAGCAGAGCATATTCTTGCGTTCAATAGCCCCGCCATGCAGCTGACTGTCTACGGATGCATGCTGGCAATTTCCTGGTTTGGCGCCAAGATGGTCATTGCCTCCGGGAACCTGCCCGGCAACGGTCTGACAACCGGCGAGCTCAGCTCCATGTTCACCTATACCACACAGATTCTCTCCAGCCTGATGATGCTTTCCATGGTGTTTGTCATGATCATCATGTCTCACGCGCCTATGGTTCGCTGCACGGAGCTGCTGGATGAAAAGCCTGACCTGGTTTCCCCCGAAAATTCCGTAAAGGAAGTAAAAGACGGCTCCATCGACTTTGAGAATGTGTCCTTCCGTTATTCCGCTGCCGCAAATGCGGATGCCCTGCACGATGTTAATCTGCATATACCCCAGGGATATACCGTCGGTATTCTGGGACCCACGGGATCCTCAAAATCTACGCTGGTGCAGCTGATCCCCCGTCTGTATGATGTGACTCAGGGTACACTGAAGGTCGGCGGCGTAGACGTAAAGGACTATGACCTTGAGACACTGCGCGACAATGTGGCTATGGTTCTGCAGAAAAATACGCTTTTCTCCGGCACCATCAAGGAAAATCTGCGCTGGGGCAACCCGGATGCCACCGACGAAGAGCTGATTCACGCCTGCCGGCTTTCCTGCGCGGATGAATTTATTGAGACCTTCCCCGACAAATATGACTCCCGCATTGAGCAGGGAGGCTCGAACGTATCCGGCGGCCAGAAGCAGCGTCTGTGCATTGCGCGCGCCCTGCTGAAAAAGCCGAAGATTCTGATACTGGATGACTCCACTTCCGCAGTGGACACCCACACGGACGCCATGATCCGAAAGGCCTTCCGGGAAGAAATCCCCGATACCACCAAGCTGATCATCGCCCAGAGAATTTCCTCCGTTGAGGATGCTGACCTGATTCTTATCATGCAGGGCGGCACCATTACGGAGTCCGGTACCCATGAAGAGCTGATGAAGACATCTAAGATGTATCGTGAGCTCTATGAAACCCAGCAGAAAGGACGTGAAGAATAATGCCTCCTGTAAGAATGCGCGGCGATGGCCGCATGGCCAAGGACCCGAAAAAGACGCTGCTGCGTCTGCTCGGCTACATGAAGAAATATTCTGCCGTGCTGGTCGTTGTCCTGATCTGTATTCTCATGACCTCCATCGCACAGACAACCGGCAGCCGCAGCCTGGGCACACTGGTGGATGACTACATTCTTCCAATGGTAGAGAGCGGGTCAGAGGATTTTACCCCCATTTTAAAGTACCTGACAAAAATTGCCGGGATCTTCGCCATCGGTGTTGTGGGAGCATTCCTGTACAATTACCTGATGGTTGCTGTAAGCCAGGGAACGCAAAAGGTCATCCGCGACGAGATGTTTGCGAAAATGCAGCGTCTGCCGCTGCGGTACTTCGATACGCACCCGGCAGGTGACATCATGTCCTGCTATACCAGCGATGTTGACACCCTTCGCCAGATGATCAGCCAGGCAATTCCCCAGTGTGCATCCTCCATTATTACCCTTGTCGTCATTACCTGGAACCTGATCGATACCAGTTGGCTGTTGTTCATCGTAATGCTGTTCACCATTTCCGCAATCGTGTTTGTCACAAAATATCTGACCGGAAAAGCCGGAAAATATTTTATTGGCCAGCAGCACGCATTGGGAGCAGTAAACGGCTACATCGAAGAGATGATCAACGGACAGCGTGTCGTTAAAATTTTCAACCATGAGGATACCTGCAAAAAGCAGTTTGACGAACTGAACGAGGAGCTCTACCGCAACGCCTATACCGCCGGAAGATACTCCAACGCTGCCGGGCCCATCAACAATAACCTTGGCTACATCCAGTACGCAATTCTTGCCATTGCGGGCGGTGCGATTGTCGTCTACTCCAAAGGGCAAATGCTCACCCTCGGCAGACTGATGGCGTTCATGGTCCTGTCCAGAAGCTTTAATATGCCGATTTCGCAGATTTCCAACCAGATCAATTCCATTGTAATGGCATTGGCCGGTGCCGAGCGTATTTTCGACCTGATGGATCAGGAGCCGGAGCAGGATGCAGGATATGTTCATCTGGTCAACGCAAAAATCGACGAGCAGGGAAATATCCAGGAAACCTCAGAGCGCACGGGTCACTGGGCATGGAAGCACTACCACAAGGCTGAAAATACCACGACGTACGCAGAGCTCAAGGGCGACATTGTCATGGAGCACGTTGACTTCGGCTATGTTCCGGAGAAGACCGTGCTGCACGATGTAACGCTGTATGCCCGTCCCGGTCAGAAGATTGCTTTTGTCGGCGCAACCGGCGCAGGCAAGACAACGATCACAAATCTGATCAACCGATTCTATGATATTGATGACGGCAAAATTCGCTATGACAATATCAACATTAACAAGATATGCAAGCCGGATCTGCGCCGCTCTCTGGGTGTTGTCCTGCAGGATACCAACCTGTTTACCGGCACGGTCATGGACAACATCCGCTACGGCAAACTGGACGCAACAGACGAAGAGTGCATTCGTGCTGCAAAGCTTGCCAATGCCGATGATTTCATCAGACGGCTTCCCGACGGCTACAACACCGTGCTGACCGGAAACGGTGCAAGCATTTCCCAGGGACAGCGCCAGCTGCTTGCCATTGCGCGGGCTGCTGTAGCAGATCCCCCGGTCATGATTTTGGACGAGGCAACCTCCTCTATTGATACCTATACCGAAGCACAGGTACAGGCCGGCATGGACGCCCTGATGAAGGGACGCACCGTGTTTGTCATTGCCCACCGTCTGTCCACCGTCCGCAATGCAGACTGCATCATGGTCCTTGACCACGGCAGGATCATTGAGCGCGGAACCCATGACGATCTGATCGCGCAGAAGGGCACCTATTATCGCCTGTACACCGGTGCCTTCGAGCTTGAATAACACCCCGTAATATAACTGCAGCGCTCCGCATTTTTGCGGAGCGCTGTGTTTTTTTGTGGCAATACCGCATAATGAGGCAAGAGCATTCACCGAGAGATTTTGTCTCAAGACA
>CAVIFH010000045.1:0-10632 GCA_963641615.1 bacterium
CACCAACGGTACCGTCGCCGCCGAGACCCCAGAACTTGCACTCGATGGTGCCTTCTGCAGCAGTGTTGGGGGAGACCTTCTCATCCAGAGACAGGTGTGTTACATCGTCCACGATGCCGATGGTGAACTCGTTCTTGGGCGCATCCTTTGCAAGCTCTTCGTACACGGCAAAGACGGAAGCAGGATGGGTATCCTTGGAGCCCAGGCCGTAACGTCCGCCGATGACAGTCACATCACTGCGGCCGGCCTTTGCCAGCGCCATAACAACATCCTGATACAGAGGCTCGCCCTGAGAGCCGGGCTCCTTGGTGCGGTCGAGAACAGCAATCTTCTTTGCAGTTGCGGGGATCGCGGCCAGCAGCTTCTCTGCGCAGAACGGGCGGAACAGGCGAACCTTTACGAGGCCGACCTTCTCGCCATGAGCATTCAGGTAGTCAATGACCTCTTCGGCAACGTCGTTGATGGAGCCCATTGCTACGATAATGCGGTCGGCATCCGGCGCGCCGTAGTAGTTGAAGAGCTGGTAGTTGGTTCCGAGCTTCTCGTTGACCTTGCCCATGTACTTTTCAACAATTGCGGGCAGAGCCTGATAGTACTTGTTGGAAGCCTCACGATGCTGGAAGAAAATATCGTCATTCTCGTGGGAGCCGCGCATTGCGGGACGCTCCGGGTTCAGAGAATGCTTGCGGAATGCGTCAACAGCATCCATGTTGACCATTTCCTTCAGGTCGTCATAGTCCCAGATGGCGATCTTCTGGATTTCGTGAGAGGTACGGAAGCCGTCGAAGAAGTTGATGAAGGGTACGCGCCCCTCAATGGCAGCCAGATGCGCAACAGCGCCCAGGTCCATTACTTCCTGCACGTTGGTTTCGCAGAGCATTGCAAAACCGGTCTGGCGGCAGGCGTAAACGTCGGAGTGATCACCGAAGATGTTCAGAGCCTGAGCAGCTACGGTACGTGCAGATACGTGGAACACGCAGGGCAGCAGCTCACCGGCGATCTTGTACATATTGGGGATCATCAGGAGCAGGCCCTGAGATGCGGTGTAGGTGGTGGTCAAAGCACCGGCGGCCAGAGAGCCGTGTACGGTACCTGCAGCACCGGCTTCGGACTGCATCTCAACAACCTTTACGGTGTTTCCGAAGATGTTCTTGCGGCCGGCAGCAGCCCACTGGTCGACGTTGTCAGCCATAGGGCTGGACGGAGTAATGGGGTAAATGCCAGCGACCTCGGTAAAGGCATAGCTGACGTGGGCGGCAGCAGTGTTGCCATCCATCGTTTTAAATTTTCTTGCCAAAATGAAATACCTCCTAAAGTATCCAAATTTTGTCCCATACATTCTACCATTTCCCTTTCGTTTTGTAAAGGAAAAATTCCATATGTAGTGTAAAAAATCTGCAAAGATACAAGATATTCCAGCGGACTTTCAGAAAGCGTCACTTGAAGCGCGATATCACCTGAATTTTAGATGAGGCAGGAAATGGGGATTGTAATTTTGAGGGAAATAGGGTAAACTGGTAACAATCACGGCAAAAGGAGAGAAGACAGATGATTTGCAGCGTCCGCACAATGTGCCTGCACGGCATTCAGGGCAATGTGGTTACGGCGGAAGCGTTTATTTCAAATGGCATGCCCGGCTTCGAAATCGTCGGCTTGCCGGATATGGCTGTGAAGGAGGCCCGGGAGCGTGTCCGCGCGGCAGTAAAAAGCAGCGGACTTCATTTTCCAGTCAGCCGGATTACCGTAA
This sequence comes from bacterium, assembly GCA_963641615.1. GTDB lineage: Bacteria > Bacillota > Clostridia > Oscillospirales > Oscillospiraceae > Faecousia. The sequence goes on from CAVIFH010000045.1 coordinate 1,748, forward strand.
ATCTTGCTCCCGCAAGCCTGAAAAAGAGCGGATCCCATTTCGATCTGCCGATTCTGCTTGCGATTCTGGCGGCATTCGGCCAGGTGCAGAGGCCATCCCACGACAGTGCGTTTCTTGGGGAAGTGGCGCTGGACGGCACATTGCGCAGGGTATCCGGCGTTCTGCCGATGGTTCTTGCAGCAAAACAGGCGGGTATCCAGAAAATTTTTGTCCCGGCGGAGAATGCGGCGGAGGCAACCCTTGCCCATGGGCCGGCGATATATCCGATTATGAATATTTCCCAGCTGGTAGCGGGACTAAACGGCGAGCTTCCTCTGGCGGAGGAACCGATTTGGGTACCGACGGAGGATCATTCCCATTATCCGGATTTTAAAGATGTTCTTGGTCAGGAGAAGGTAAAGCGCGCTTTGGAGGTGGCCGCGGCAGGCGGGCACAATGTGCTTTTAATCGGGCCTCCCGGGTCGGGAAAAAGCATGCTCAGCAAGCGCCTGCCGTCCATTCTGCCGGATATGACATGGGAGGAGTCTTTGGAGGTAACGAAAATTTACTCCGTTCTGGGGCTCCTCAGCGATAAAAACCCCTTAATTTCCCGCAGACCCTTCCGTTCGCCCCATCATACGGTTTCCAATGCCGGTCTCGTGGGCGGCGGCAGCAACCCGATGCCCGGTGAAATATCCATGGCCCACAAGGGCGTGCTGTTTCTGGATGAGCTTCCTGAATTCCGGAAGGACAGTCTGGATCTGATGCGTCAGCCCCTGGAAGACGGCCAGGTGACCATTTCCCGGGTCTCCGGTACGGTGACCTATCCGGCGGAATTTATGATGGTGTGTGCCATGAATCCGTGCAAATGCGGCTGGTATGGCGACCCCAGCGGTCGGTGCCGCTGTACGCAGGCGGCGGTGGAGGCATACCAGAGCCGGATTTCCGGCCCAATGCTGGACCGGATTGACATTGTGGTAGAGGTAACTGCAGTGCAGTATGAGGATCTTCGGCTGCGTGCTGAAGGAGAGCCCTCTTCCGCGGTAAAGCACCGGGTAGACGATGCCAGGGAGATACAAAACCGTCGCTTTGGGGATGAGAGCGGCATGTGCAACGCCAGAATGGGGCCGCAGGAAATGCGAAGCTACTGTGCGCTGAACCCGGAGGCGGAAGCGCTGATGAAGCTTGCGTTTGAAAATATGGGGCTGACAGCCAGAAGCTATGACCGCATTGTACGTGTGGCAAGAACCGTAGCCGATCTGGACGGAAGCCCGGATATTCAGGCCCAGCATATTGCGGAGGCGATCCAGTACCGCTCCGTACGCATCGGGAATCGAGGATGACAATGGCAGCACCGCTGTCTTTTCCTGCGGTGCTTTCCAAGGCAATTTTATAGTTGGAAGTGTAAAACTGAGATGAATGAAATTTTTTTACTGAAGCTTGGGGAAATTGTCCTGAAGGGCGGCAATAAGCGCCAGTTCGAGAGCCGCCTGCGGCAGAACGTCCGGCGGAGGATGAAACCCTACGGAAATTTTGACGTATACATCATGCAGTCTACGGTTTATGTAGAGCCTCAGAATGAAAGCGCGGACGTGGAGGGCGCATGGGAGGCATGCCGGAGCATCTTCGGCGTGGTGTCGCTGTGTCGGTGCCGTCCCTGTGAAAAAAATCTGGATGCGATTTTTGATGCCTGCGAAGCGTACCTGGGGGACGATCTGGACTGCGCCGGATCCTTCAAGGTGGAGTCCAAACGGTCGGATAAGCAGTTCCCGATGAATTCCATCGCCATTTCTCAGGAAATCGGCGGACGGCTGGCGGAAGCACACCCCAATTGTCTGGTGGATGTGCATCATCCGGAGTACACCGTATACGTAGAGGTGCGGGATCTTGCTGCCTACGTCCACGGCCCGGCTCAGCCCGGCGCGGGCGGGCTTCCTACCGGCGTGGGAGGGCGCGCCATGTGCCTGCTCTCCGGCGGTATTGATTCCCCGGTAGCGGCCTATATGATTGCAAAGCGGGGTGTAGAAGTGGAGGCAGTGCACTTCTTTTCTTATCCCTATACCTCTCAGCTTGCGAAGGACAAGGTGCTGGAGCTTGCAAGGCTTGTCACCCGGTATTCCGGAAAAATGACCGTGAATGTGGTCCCCTTTACGGAAATTCAGGAGGCCATCCGTGACAATTGCCCGGAGGAATTCTTTACGCTGATCATGCGCCGCTTCATGATGGAAATTTCTGCCGCCCTTGCAAAGCAGGATGGCTGCGGCGCGCTGGTTACAGGTGAAAACCTAGGTCAGGTAGCGTCCCAGACCATGGAGGCAATGGCCGTTACCGGCGCGGTGGTGGATATCCCTGTATTCATGCCGCTGGTGGGTATGGATAAAGAGGAGATTGTCACCATAGCACGGAAAATTGGCACCATGGAGACATCCATTCTACCTTATGAGGACTGCTGCACGGTTTTCACGCCCAAACACCCGAAAACAAAGCCGACCCTAGGGCAGGTTATTCACGCGGAGCGAAATTTAAATCGGCAGGAGCTGATGGATCGTGCTCTTGCCGGTGTGGAAAAGATAAAGGTGTCCTATCATGATGAAGCTCTGCTGTGATGTATTGGCCGCACTGCGGGGCAGGACGCTGGTTACCGCGGAAAGCTGCACTGGCGGCGGCATCGGCGCGGCACTTACGGCGGTTCCCGGAAGCTCCGAGGTATACAAGGGCGGTATTATCTGCTATACGAACTGGGTAAAGCAGCATATTTTAAATGTAGATGGCGGACTGCTGGATACACTGGGAGCCGTCAGCGGGCCGGTTGCCGCCGCGATGGCCGAGGGGGCAAGGCAGGCACTTCGGGCAGACATTGCCGTTTCCGTTACCGGGCTTGCAGGCCCCGGCGGAGATGAATTCGGGCACGCCGTCGGTACGGTGTTTATCGGGTACAGCGATGCACGCGGCAGCTTTTCGGAGGAATTTCATTTTGAGGGCGACAGGGAAGCGGTACGTTCCGCGTCTATCCGGGAAGCCCTGCAAATTGTACTGAAACAGAATTGAAAAGGGGAGACAGCTGTGGAGAAAATAACCAGCTTTACCATTGACCATGTTCTTCTGCAGCCAGGGCTGTATGTTTCACGCAAGGACGCCGTCGGAAAAGAGATCGTTACGACTTTTGACCTGCGCCTTACCAAGCCGAATGAAGAACCGGTGATGAACACGGCAGAGGTGCATACGATTGAGCATCTTGCCGCGACATACCTGCGCAATGAACCAAATTGGAAAGAAAGAGTGCTCTATTTCGGCCCCATGGGCTGCCGTACCGGCTTCTATCTGCTGCTGGCAGGGGACTATTGTTCAGAGGATGTCCTGCCGCTGGTGCTTGACTGCTTCCGGTTTGTCCGGGATTATCGCGATGAGGTGCCCGGCGCCTCTGCCAGAGACTGCGGAAACTATCTGGATATGAATTTGCCCATGGCAAATTACTGGGGGAAGAAATATGCGGCATTGCTTGAAAATATTACACCGGACAGACTTGTTTATCCGAAGGGAAGTTTAACATAATATGAAAAAATTGGGAATTATCGGGGCCATGCAGGTGGAAATTGAGACACTGCTGGAGCTTATGACGGAAAAAACGGAAACAGAAAAAGCCGGAAATGTTTTTTATGACGGCGTGCTGGAGGGACTTCCGGTTACTGTGGTGAAATGCGGTGTCGGGAAGGTAAATGCGGCCATGTGCGCGCAGATCCTGTGTGACCTGTTTCAGGTGACGCATCTGGTGAATACCGGTATTGCGGGATCCTTAAGCAATGATTTGGATATTGGCGATATTGTGGTGAGCAGCGATGCCATGTACCACGACGTTGATGCGGTAAACTTTGGCTATCCCATGGGACGGGTGCCGGGACTGGATGTTACTGCCTTCCCGGCAGACCGGGAACTGGTGGACGCGGCATACACGGCAGCGGAGGAAGTAAAACCGGGGCACAACAAAATTGGCCGAATTGCAAGCGGCGACCAGTTTGTTGCGGCATCGGAGCTGAAGGAAAAAATCATTTCTATCACAAACGGGCTGTGCACGGAGATGGAGGGAGCCGCCATTGCTCAGACGGCTTATCGCAACGGCATTCCTTTTGTCATTCTGCGTGCAATATCCGACAAAGCCGACGACAGTGCCCATATGGATTACCCGACCTTTGAAACTGCCGCTGCCCGCCAATGCGCATCCGTTACCCGAAAACTGGCAAAGTATCTGAAGGAAAATTAAGGCAGCACATCTGGGTTTGCCTGAGGTACTTCCTTAGGAAAACACTGCTCAAAGATCTGTTTGATTCATGCTTTCATTTCCTTGGGTCGGGCTGTCCGGGAACGGCGCAGAGATCCCCCACTCCGGGAGATGTTCAAAATGCATTGGCTTTCCCTTTAATGGAAATGTCAATGCGCAGGAATACAGCATAGGCGCGGAAAAGTCATCTCTGGCACCATATTTTCGGTCGCCTAGGAGCGGGTAGCCCCGGGAGGCAAACTGAACGCGGACCTGGTGGCTGCGCCCTGTGTACAGGCGAACGCGCACAAGGGAAACTTCCCCGCTCTGCAGGAGCCGGTATGCAAGGCGTGCACTCTTAACGCCCTTTCGCGGCCGCTTTACGATGTATACTTTGTTCTTGGCGCTGTCCTTCCACAGCAGATCCTGCCAATCACCACATTCCGGCGGTGTGCCGTGCACAAGGGCAACATACTCTTTTATGAATGAGCCGTCCTGAATCGCCCGACTGAGCAGTGCGGCGGCCTGCTGCGTCCGGGCGTATACCATGCAGCCGCCGACGTTTTTGTCCAGCCGGTGCACCGGATATGCCTCTCCGCCAAGCTGCGCGGCAATCGCGGCGGGTACTTCCAGTTCAGAGTCCAGTCCAACTGGTTTGACAATGACGGCAATATCTCGATCCGTGTATAGAAATTCCATGCAGTGCTCCTTAATTTTATTTTCAGGTATGGCAAAAGTATAGCAGAAAACGGTGTCGGAGGCAATAACCCGGCCGCCCCGATTACACTTTGAATGTAAGGAAGAGAGAAAATGACAACGCGTGATTATCAGACAAAGAGCTCACTCCGGATTTTCTTCAGCTATTTTGCCGCGCATAAGCGGCTTTTCCTGCTGGATATCGGCTGCGCGGCCTGCATTGCCGCCATTGATCTGGGGTTTCCCCTTGTTACCCGGCAGGCTCTTTATGATTATCTGCCGAACAACAAATACCGGGTATTTTTTATGGTAATGCTGGCAGCGGCGGCGTTTTATCTCCTGCGGGCAGGACTTAACTACGTCGTCTGCTATTTCGGGCACACCTTCGGCATTCGCGTAGAGGCCGATATTCGCCGTGACCTTTTTCACCATTTACAGGAGCTGAGCTTTGACTTTTACGATTCCAACAGAACGGGAAAGCTGATGAGCCGCCTGACCTCTGACCTTTTTGAACTGACGGAGCTTGCGCATCACGGCCCGGAGGATCTGCTTACTTCCACTCTTACGATTCTGGGTGCCTTGGTGGTGATGCTTGTCATCCGCTGGGAGCTTGCGGCTGTTGTGGCAGTTGTGATCCCGATTTTCCTGGCGGTTGTGATCTCTATGCGAAAGCGGCTGCGCAATGTTTCTGCCGGGGTAAAGGAAAAAACAGCTCATATCAATTCGGAAATTGAATCCAGCCTGTCTGGGATCCGCACCGCAAAGGCCTTTGGAAATGAAGCGGTTGAGGGAGCGCGTTTTGACGCCGCCAATGAGCAGTTTAAGACATCCAAGCGTGAATTTCACAAAGCAATGGCTCTTTTTAACAGCTCTGTTGAATTTTTCCTTACGATTATGAATGTCATTGTCATAGCTATCGGCGGAAGCATGATTTTGAAGGGAAAGCTCGACTATCGGGATCTGATTACCTTCAGTCTGTATATTACAACCTTCGTAACGCCGATGCGGAAGCTATCCACACTCTCCGAGATGTTTGCGAACGGGTTCGCGGGGCTAAATCGATTCGTTGAGATTATGCGTCTGGAGCCGACCATTCGTGATGACGATCATGCGCTGGAGCTTAAGGATGTGCAGGGAGCGATTTCTGTGCAGGATGTTTCCTTTGCCTACGATGGGGACCTGGCGGTGCTGCACCACGTAAGTCTGGAAATTCAGCCTGGGGAGACGGTCGCAATCGTTGGCCCTTCCGGCGGCGGAAAAAGCACACTCTGTCAGCTTATTCCGCGATTTTACGATGTAACCGACGGACGTATCCTAATCGACGGGCAGGATGTCCGTAGGGTTACACAGCACAGCATTCATGAAAATATCGGCATTGTGCAGCAGGATGTGTTTCTTTTTGCCGCAACCGTGCTTGAAAATATTCGCTACGGAAATCCGGATGCTACAGAAGAGCAGGTGATTCAGGCAGCAAGAGAAGCGGAAATTTACGATGATATCATGGCAATGCCGGCAGGCTTCCAGACCTATGTGGGCGAGAGAGGCACGCTCCTGTCCGGCGGACAGAAGCAGCGAATTGCCATTGCGCGCATTTTCCTGAAGAATCCGCCGATACTGATTCTGGATGAGGCAACCTCCGCGCTGGACTCCGTAACTGAGGCAAAGATTCAGCGTGCGTTTGATAAGCTCTCCCAGGGTCGGACAACGCTGATTATTGCCCACCGCCTGAGTACCATCCGCAGTGCCAACCGGATCATCTCCATCGCCAACGGCGTGATTACGGAAAGCGGAACACATCAGGGACTGCTGAAAAAAGGCGGGCTGTATGCTGAGCTTTACCGTACGCAAAATGCCCTGGCGCTGGAATCCATCAGCCAATAGAAGCAGAAAAATTCTCCGGGAAGCAAAGACTCCCGGAGAATGGGCTTTATATATGATAGTGCAGATGCAGATTCCGGTTTTCCTCGGCAGCCTCCTGAAAGACGGCTAAGACTTTCTGAAAGTAGCTCCCGGGAGCATTGTCGATGTTGATAAATTCGATGTCTGTTTCCCAAAGATCGGTCAGACAGTCGTACAGCGCATCCAGATTCTTTCCGTAGTATTCAGGCAGATGTAGCTGCTCCTTCAGGTAATTGTGCGCACCGGTACGCTCATGCATCTGAGCGGCGTCCAATATCGTCATGCATTATCCTCCCCGTAGAGAAGCTCGAAGGACTCATAGTGGTCTTCCGTGTAGTAAATCAGGCCATCGTTGGAATAAACAATGCGTTTCCCATTGCGGTATTTCCCGTCAAAATCAATGTCGCATTCGAAATATTTTCGCCCCTTTGCGGATGGCAGCAGTCCCTCGCGGTTTCCAAAGCGGTCACCGCCGATGCTCATGCCCGGTGCGACCTTCCACAGATTTCCCTTGCTTGCCACCCAGCCAAGCTCCTGTGCTTCGGATTTCGAAATGTAGTTCGGCGGCAGATGACCATACAGGTAAATATACTCCGCAACCTCCTCTTTGCTGCTGTACTCTTCCTCTTCAAAAATTTCCGGCTCTGTCGGTTCGCTCTTCCGGTTTTTGGCAGCCTGTGTCGGAAGCACACATACAGCAAACAGCAGCACAAGTACAAGCACAGCGGAAAGCAGCCTGGAAAACAGATTTTTCTTCATTTTCATCCTCTCATTTCTTGTCAGTAAGGTGTAGATTATGTTAAAGCTTATGGAAGGCCGCCCAGAAAACTGCGACGGCCGCATGGAAAAGGAAATACGATGCTATGATTTTCTGGATGGTCTGGGCATTGCTTATCAGCGCCTGGATCATGAGTCTGCACAGACAATGGCCATTTGCGCGGAGATTGGCAAAAGCCTGAATGCGGTTATCTGCAAGAATCTCTTCCTGAGCAACCGACAGGAGACGGCATTCTACTTGCTTATGATGCCTGCGGACAAACCATTTAAGACAAAGTACCTTTCATCCCAGCTTGGCGTGTCCAGATTGTCATTTGGAAAGGAGTCATACATGGAGCGATATCTGGATAATACGCCGGGCTCCGCGTCAATCCTCGGGCTGATGAACGACACGGATCACTGCGTACAGCTGGTAATGGACGGCGATGTGCTGCGCAGGGAATACCTTGGATGCCACCCATGCATCAATACATCCAGCCTGCGTCTGAAAATGACAGATGTAACCGAGAGATTAATCCCTGCTCTGCGCCATACGCCGATTGTTGTGGAGCTGCCGTGGGAGGAAAATCCGTAATGTACAGGTCCGTAAAAATTGCCTTGGAGGAGGTAGGCTACCTGGAAAAACAAAGTCCGCTACAGCTTGACAGCAAGCTTGAAAATCCGGGGGATAAAAACTACACCAGATACGCAAGAGATATGGCAGCGCATCGCTGGTTTTATCGCGGAAACAAGCAGGGGCAGCCCTGGTGTGATGTGTTCGTTGACTGGTGCTTTGTAAAAGCTTACGGCACCCGTATCGCCAGGAAGCTGCTGCGGCAGCCGATTTTAAGCAGGGGAGCCGGATGCCGCTATTCCTATGGCTATTTTGAAAAGGCCGGACAAATTGAAAAAGATCCTCTGCCGGGAGACCAGATATTTTTTCAGAAAGACGGGATTATCTGCCACACCGGGATTGTTGAGGATGTGCGCGGCGGGCGGGTATATACCATTGAGGGCAACACGTCTGATGAAGCGGGGATTGTCCCAAACGGCGGGTGCGTTGCGCGAAAATGCTATGACCTGAGCAATCCGGGGATTGCAGGCTACGGCAGGCCTCATTACGAGATATTAAAGCGTCAAAACGGTATTTTCCGATAGCCGTTTTCAAGAATTTCATATCCGAATCCCGGTTCCGGCTGCCACTGGTACCGGGATTTGTTTTCTCCAGGAAACCGACTGCTCATAATGGCGGCAATCACTCCGCCGTGGGTAATAAGGACAGTCGGCGTATCCTCAGCCT
>CAVIFH010000046.1:0-7094 GCA_963641615.1 bacterium
AAGGATGCCGAGCCGACCGGTATAGGGATAACGCCCGGTAGCGACAATATCACGGCAGGTTGCCAGATCCAGTTTAATCCGCTCCGTCAGGATGACCGCCATTTTCTGTGAGAGGGCTTTATAGGAAAATAACGAAATTGGTTTTCCTTCCAGAAGAATTGCCCCGGAAATTGGAGGCAGTTCCCGGGCCACTGTCTTCAAGAAAGTAGATTTTCCTGCTCCATTGGGTCCGATTAATGCAACGATCTCTCCCTTTTCAACTCTCAGAGAAATATCCCGCACAACACTTGCGCCACGGTAACCGATTGACAAATTTTTTGTCTCTAAATACGCATTTGCCATGTTATCCGTGCCGTCCTTTCCTGCGCAGCATCATATAAATCACAACAGGCGCCCCGAAAAAGGAAGTGACGGTGCTGATATTCAGCTCCGTTGGGGCAAATGCCGTTCGCGCGATCAAATCGCAGATCATGCAGAAGACACCGCCCCCAAGGAATGTTGCCGGGATAACCACCAGCGGTTTTGATGTATTCAGCAGGCGCTTAATCAGGAACGGGACTGCAATTCCCACGAAGGAAATCGGGCCCGCAAAGGCCGTTACCGTTGCCGACAGCACACTTGAAATTACGATTAACGCCCTGCGAAATACCTTGATATTCACACCCATGCTCTGGGCGTATGCCTCGCCAAGCTGATATGCGCTGATGGGCTTCGACATAAAGAATGTAAGCAGCGATGCAATACCGACCACGATTGCCGCCACGCTTACGTTGCTCCAGCTCATTCCCGAAAAGCTGCCCTTTGACCAGTTGCGCAAATTGATGATATCGGAATCCGCCGCAAAGGTAACGACGAAATCCGTAATTGCGGTGCAGATATACCCTATCATAATTCCGGCAACCAGCAAAGTGGACATCCCGTGAATTCGCTTGGAAAAAAGCAGGATAAACGCAACCGACAAAAGTGCCCCCACGAATGCCGCCAATATCAGCACATACGAGGAAACGCTTCCGAAGACTTCAATAAAGTAAATCATGGCAAAGGCAACCATCATTTTTGCGCTGCTGGAAATTCCGAGGACGAAGGGGCCCGCTATCGGATTTTCGAAGAATGTCTGCAGAAGGAATCCGGACAGAGACAGTGCGCCGCCCAGCAGCGCCGCCATCAGAATTCTGGGAAGCCGTATTTTCCAGATAATATTTACTTCCGTTGTTGTTCCGGTCTTTGTGAAAATGATCCGTATAATTCTGGAAACCGGAATTGGAACATTGCCTATGTTGATATTCAGCACGACAATTGCGAAAAAAGCGGCCGCAAGCAATGCAAACACAAGTGCATATCGTGCGCGGCGGCGGGCATTTGCGGCCCGATATGCCCCGGCAAAAGCCGGGGCATTGGAATTTTTCAAATCTGTTCTACCTGACATACCTTAGGATACCCGTGTAAGGAACTCTATTTCACTCTCGTCGCCATCTGTCAGAACATGGTGAATATCCAGAATCATCTGTCCGACATCATCCGTTGCCTGGTAGTATGACTTCACTGTGCACCAGATATTTCCCTCCTGCACGGCTTTAAAATCCGCGAACAGGCTGTCCATTGCGATCAGATCCGCAGTGCTTGAAATGGGGGATGTGATGGAAGAATTGTAAATCAGAATGTCCGCATCAACTGCCACCGCATAAAAGTTTTCCATAGTAATGCGGATTGCCGTCCCCGTCTGATCGGTTTCAAAATCCTCGAATGCGTACTTTCCGCCTGCCAGGGCAATCATTTTGGGAATGTAATCGGCAGGCTTTCGAATCACAACGGAGCCATCCGTATTCACATAGAAGAAGGCCACGGTCTTCCCCGTATTCTCAAAGTCATCCAGCGCACGGACGATAGACGCCTGCGTTTCAAAGAAGGCTTCAGCCTCTTCTTCCTTGTCTACCAGCACCGCATAGAGCTTTACCCACTCTGTCCTTCCAAGAGGGTGCGGCTCATAGCTGGACCGGTCAACCAGAACCGGGATGTCCAGGTCCTCAATCATTTCCTTGACCTTCGGCGTATGATAAATCATCGTCGACTCAATGGCAAGATTGCAGTCCTCACTCACCAGCATCTCATAATCCGGCTCACTGTACTTTCCTGCAAAAAGCATTTCCCCGGAATTCAGCGCGTCCACGGCTGCATCAATATACCAGCCGGAGGCTCTCGTACCGGTCATACGGACACTGTCCAGCGCATCGACAGCGCTGAACAGGGCCATCGCTGAGGTCGCCGCCAGATAAATTTTGTCAAGGGGCTGCTGCAAAACAGTCACGGAATCATCCAGGTTCTCCGGCACCTGTCCGTTCTCCGGCACGACAAGGAAATCATCACCGTCCACAATTGCGATATAGGTGTAACCGCCTTCATAGCAGTAAAGGTGGAAGCACTCAGCATATTCCAGCTTTGTTTCCTCAACAAATGTCAGGCCCTCGATCGTCGGCACAGTATTCTCTGCGATTTCCGCTGCACAGGCGCTGGGGTACAGGCCGCCCACAATGGTGAGCTGCAGTACCGCCGCCAGCAGCAATGCGATCATCCGTTTTGTATGTTTTTTCATTTGGCAATTCCTCCTCAGGCAATTGCGGCATCGTAAAGGCTGTTTGCCTTGCTTTCTTTTCCGTACAGGATGCCGTAAAGCTTTATCCATGCTGCCTGCCCCTTCTGGGTCGGTTCGTCGGCCGAACGGTCAAAGAGCAGCGGAATTCCAAGCACAGCAAACCGATCGGTCAGGCCTTCAAGGCGATCACGATACTCCACTGCAGTCAGACTCTCACTGCCGGAAGACTTCTGGCCGCGCTTCTCCAGCGTTTCCTCGCTCAGCGGCAAAAGCTTATTGTCGATCAGGGCCATTTTGACCTTTTCCTTGACCAGCGTACGGTAATCCGGATCATCGGATGTGCCGCCCGGCAGGGCCTCGTCCTCCTCCAGTATCATGAGGAGCGCTTCTTCCTCACAGTCGACTGCAATCACGCTGAGGCTGTCCATTTCGTCAAGGGACTGCAGCGTCTGCAGAGGCTCATCGCCCATCAGGTAGACATTCTGAGCCGGAATATTTACAATCAGATATTCCTTTTCGAGCCCGGCAGGGAGCTCTACGCCGGCGGGTACCAGCAGATATTTCAGCACATCCGCCTGATACTGCTCCGCAATATAATCCGAGGTAATCTTCGTCACTTCAGCCGATTCCTCTTCCTGGGCGGTTTCTTCCTTCTGTGCCTCTTCTGCTTCCTTGTCTGCCTGTGCCAGTTCCTGAGCTGCTGCGTCAGTATCCAGCACCGTATCCCGCCGCAGGTCAATTTCCGCCAGCACGACACCCTGATCATACCTGAAAAGCTTCAGATAACGGGCACCTGAGGTTGAAATATTTTCCTTGAATTCCAGCCCCATAATTTCAGGTGCTTCCTTATCCAGTCTGGAATCCGGGTCTTCCTCCTCTTCCTGGCTGGCCGCTGCAGCAGAAGCAGCCGCAGCTGCCGTGGCTTTTTTCAGCTGAACATAGATGCTGTACTCGATTTCATGGGCAGATGTCATTTTCGTCGTCATTCCGAGAATCCGGTTATTCTTATTCAGCGTGACCGGAATGGTGAAGGTTCCATCAGAAGCGGGATAATAAACGCCGCCGGAGGCCTTCACATACTGATAGGCAGAGGGGTTGCCGGATGTGCTCTGGAAATGGATCACCGCATAGGATTTCCCGTCTTTTACAATAACCTTATCGCAGACAATCTTTGTTTTTCCGGTACCGCCTGAGAAGCTGAAGCCATCCGGAGTGTAGGTTCCGTTCTTTAGCTTGGTAGAGCTGTCTACAGCAGCGGTCGTTCCATCCAGATCGTCTGTTGATTCGGTTGGATCAGTTGGATCCGTGGGGTCAGTCGGATCCGTTGGGCTCGTCGGGTCTGTGGGGGCAGTAGGTTCTGTCGGATCAACGGGATCGCTGCCGCCAATTTTTTCCAGTGTACTCGACAGGAATGTGACCGAGCGATCATACCATTTATCAAGCCGCTGACTGTGAGATGCGATCGTAATGGGCTTATCGAGCTCCGATACCGGGATCGTATAGGTATACTTCCCATCCGAATCCGTTTTGAACGGCACCCAGTTGTCCCTGTCTGTCTCTGCCTCCGCTCCGGTACCGGCATACAGATAATCGTATCCGGTGCCGCTGAGAGTCAACACAGCCATCATCTGCCCGTTAACCGTTGTCAGCTTTGCAGACACGATTTTGAACATAGATGCGTCGCAGGATGCCGCAACACTGTACTCTCCATCCGGCGCAGTCTTCTTAAGGTTCGTGCAGTCCAATGTAACCGTGCGATCATACCATTTGTCAAGGCGCTGGCTGTGTGCCGCGACTGCAATTGTCTTCGTCGGATCATCCACTTGGAAGGTATAGGTGTAGTAATCCTTCGTCTCGCCGTTAATTGTGCAGTTGACGATCTTCGCTGGAATCAGGCTGGAGCTCTGGGCCTTTGCAGCCTCTGCGCTTGAGCCGACGTACAGGTAATCGTAACCCTGCCCGCTGAGAGTCAAGGTCACCGTGTACTTCCCATCGTCTGCGTTCAGCACCGCTTTGACGACCTTGAACATTGCCGCCCCTGTTTCGCCGGTTGTATTGTAGGTTCCGTCGGTTACTTCTCCCGAAGGCTCTGTCGGATTCACCGGATCGACCTGGCTTTCAGCGGATTTCGGCAGATAATCTGACAAAACGAGATAGTCCTGCTTTTCCAGCCATCCGGAGGAAGAAGAATGACGCAGGAATGGGATTTTGCTTCCCAGTGCGCTCTTCGGCAGCGTAATGTAGTAAACCTTGTAGCCATACCCGATTGGTTCATAATCTGAATAGCTCACGGCGCCTGCATCGCGCGCTGCCTCATCGGCAGAGATGTCTCCAAAGTATACCTTGTCGTACATCTTGGATCTGCATACCCACTTAATCGTAGCTGTATCTCCGGAAATTGTCAGTGTAGAGTCCACATCCACAGGGAAGCTTTTTCCGTCTGTCCGCTGCAGCTCTGCATACGCATTGCCAAAGAGGTCATAGACGCCGTCTGAATAATAGCTGCTGCTGTATTCTCTTCCAAAGTTTGGAATGCTCAGGAAGTAGCTTTGGGTCGTGTCCCAGCTGCCGTCCGTAAAACCAATCACAGCCGGAATGGATGTCCCCTGCTTGTCCGCAGAAACCGTGAAGACAAATGTCGTATTTCCGTCACTGTCCGTTGTCCCCGTGAAATACGGCGTTTTCTCCTTGTCATCCCGGTCGCCCAAATAAAGCTTGTCGACAGTCTTCGCTTTATTATTTCCGGCCGCAGTGCCGGTAATCGTGCACGTAATTGTGTCATTCTTCAGCGTTGCGGAGGAGAAAGAAATCTTGAAGCTTTGCTCCACATCACTTCCACCTGCAAGCATCTTCATGCCTGCCTCTTCAATGGTTGTACTGCTGTCATCGGAAATCCGAGGCAAATAATCCGACAAAACCAGGTAATCCTGCTTTTCCAGCCAGCCATCCGTATCCTGGAACCAAAGGGGTGAGTGGCGCACAAACGGGATCATGCTGCCAAGAGCACTCTTGGGAAGTGTGATATAAAACACCTTGTACCCGAGCCCAATTTCCGCATAGTCCGCATTCCCGATTGCTCCCGCCGTACGGGAAAACATGTCATCCGTCTGCAGGCCGAAATACAGCTGATCCGTATCGCTGGCGCGGGTAACCCACTTGATGGTAACCGTATTCCCGGAAACCGTCAGAGTGGAATCCGTATCCACAGGGAAGCCCTTGCTGTCCGTCTTTTCCAGATATGCATAGGCGTTGCCATAGAGATCATACACGCCGTCGGTATAATAGCTTGCGTCAAAGCTTCTGCCGAAATTGGGAATATTCAGGAAATAATCCTGCTCCGTATGCCAGCTGCCGGATGCATATCCTACAACGGCAGGAATGGATGTTCCCTGCTTCTCAGCGGAAACCGTAAATGTGAAGGTCGTGTTTCCGTCGCTGTCCACCGTTCCCGTAATATACGGCGTCTTTTCTGTGTCATTTCTGCTGCCGAGATAAAGTTTTTCTGCTGTTTTTCCGGTCTGGTTTCCACCCATTTTACCGGTAATGGTGCAGTAGATGGTGCCATCCAGCAGCATTGCCGACGAAGAGTTTATCACAAAGCTGCTCTGATTCCAGTCGCCGGCAGGCAGCATCTGAATACCGGCGCTGTCCAATGCCGTCGCCGTATCACCTCTGTCCGCAGGAATGGAAATCACCAGATCCTTGCTCACATACCAGGAACCATCCGGTTTGCCAAGGCAGATGGGCATACTGGCGCCGCGGTAGGAAGACGGGAGCTCAAATTCAAAGACCCATCCCCCGGAGGACAGCTGCACACCCTGCACATAAGGTGACTTCAGTGCATCCTCCTTGCTGCCAAAATACAGGCGATCGAAGGAAGTATTGCTTGTCTCAAAATGGATCAGCAGCTTTTCACCGGCAACTACCATGCCGGTCTTGTCAGCTTTAAACATCTTGAATTCCGCGCTGTCTTCTGCCTTGAGTACCTTGATGTCTGCCTCGCTCAGTGTATCAGGCAGTGCGGCAATGGCCGGTGCCTGAACCGCCGTCTCCTCCGGAATATCACCTGGAATGGTAAGCACCAGTTCGGCAGCATTATAGGCATCCTCGGCAGTCAGGTCCGCTTTCAGTACACATACCGGAATACTTGTGCCGCTCTGATCTGCGGAAAGCGTAAAATGGAAGTTCTGATTTTCACCGGCGTTCACACCGGCCACCACGTCAAAAGCTCCGCCTTTGGCCAATTGCTCTTCCAGCTGTGCTTTCGTGCCAAAGTAAAGATAGCTGTATTGGAAGCGGCCCGCAGCATCCGGACTTACCAGAGCAGTGATATAAAGTGTATTATCCACTTTCACCGCAGTCGCGGAGGCAATGCTGAAGTCTGCACAGGCAGCACCGGATTCCTGCTCTGCAACAGCCAGTCCGCTGATGTCCTTTTCGGAAACCGAGGCCGCCGGATAGCTTACCGGTGTGGGAACCGGGTCTTCCTTCACGATCTCTACAT
>CAVIFH010000046.1:7463-10513 GCA_963641615.1 bacterium
TCCCGCTCATATCCTGCTCCGCGGACGGTGCTGCTGCATAGCTTACCGGTGTGGGTGTGCTTTCAACAGTTTCTGCCAGCATGATAGAATTTTCTTCTGCTATTGTCGGAATCAGCAGCTCACACTCTACAATGCGGTACCCACTCTCCTGCTGCTCGTCCTCTGCTACCAGACAAACAGAAACACGTGAATTGTCTGCCGCGCCGACTGTGAAGTGGAACACATACTCGCCGCTGTCAATTACACTGCCAACGACAGGGAATGCCCCGCCCGCTTCCATGCAGGCATTCAGGCTCTCCTGTGTACCCAGGAATAAATACGGATAAGCCGTCGCGGCATGAAGCGTAACATACAGTGTGCCGTCACAGCGGATCGCCGTGGCACTGTTTACCATAAATTCGCTGCATACGTCGGTACTTCCCGGATATACCAACGCCACCCCGTCTGCGGACCGCTCCTGCACCGGCGCGGCGTAATAGAGCACTTCAGCCGGATAAGGCACTTCCGGCTCGGTCTTCTCCTGGTTCTCCTCTGTCGGAGCTTCCGTCTCGCCATCGGTTGGCTCTTCCGATTCTTCAGCAGACTCTTCCTGCACGCTTTCTGTTGGTTTCTCTGTTGGCTCTTCCGTCGGAAGCTCCGTGGGTACCTCCGTCGGCTCCTCGACAGCTTCCTCGGTAAACGTTGTCTCCTGCTGCACTTCCTGGACATTCTCTGTCGTCTCTGCCGCAGGCTGAATTTCCTCCGCTGCTGCCGGCAAAACATTTCCTGCCAGCAGTGACATTGCCAGGAAAAACGCAATGAATCTCGGCCACAATTTAGACATAAAATACGCCTCCTGCATTTTGCACAATGCGCACCCGCCTCGGTTCCCGCACTGTGCTCATGTAAATTTATGGCAATCTCACTTGTAAGTGCGTTCAAATCGCGACGCCTCTCCCGGAAAATAAAGCAGAGCAGCACAGATGTGCTGCTCTGACGGTATTTTTTCAGAACATAAAGCGTTTTAATCGGAAACAAACCTCCGGATGAAATATCCTGACTCCGCATCATTGCTTGCCCCGCCTTCCCAGTTGCCCAGTGGCATAATGGGGGTCGCTCCGCGTTACAGTTGCCGTTACAGTCCGTGGATTTCACACGGTTCCTTCATTCCGGTGCTGATATTCACTTTTTACGGGAGATCGTCCATACGCGGCAGATGATAGCACATTTACGTTCTTTTTTCAATATATTTTTGCGAAAAATGGCACATTTTCGCGCTCCTGCTGTGTGCCGCGCCGTATTGACAGGCTAAAATTTCCACAGTAAAATGAATGCCGCAGGCAGCCCGCATCTGATTTGCGCGCATAATTTAACCTTTTATTTACACAATTCTGATTGCAGACTTTACACACATTACTTACGCTAAATAAGTACATCATTCGGAAAATTACAGCACAACGGAGGAAAAAGAAATGGCAAAAAATCAAAGATTCGAAAAAGTTTATGAGCAGGGCACCCTTTCCGTCATGGAAATCTGGGTAGACAAGGAAACAGGTGTAAATTATCTGTTCCGCAGAGACGGATACGGCAGCGGTCTGACCGTGCTGCTTGGGAGCGACGGAAAGCCCGTCATTTCAGCCGTGCAGGAGAAATAATGGCTCAAAAAGGCTGATGTAAAGCTTCTTTTACACGAAAAAGCACACTATATAAAGCTCTTTTTATCGACACACAATGCTGTTCCGGATATACTGGAGCCATCGCAGGGAGTGATGAAAAATGGAAATCGCGCAAAGGCTGAAGGATGCAAGAATCCGCAGCGGTATGACTCAGGAGCAGGTTGCGGAGAAAGTACTTGTTTCCCGCGTTACCCTTTCCCATTGGGAAAACGGCAAATCGCTGCCGGACATTGTAAGCCTGATCAGTCTCAGTGATCTCTATTGCATCAGCCTTGACGAACTGGTGAAGGGAGATTCCAAAATGACAGAAAAACTGAAAAAAGATGCCAAGCAGGCAAAAAACAATTCCCGCGTGATCGGTATTACCGCAATTGTTGTCACGATTGTCCTTGCAGTTTACGCAGCCAGCATGATTATCGGAGGCGGCTTCAAGGATTTCTGCGACGGGGCAATTATATGGGTCCTTGTCGGCATCGGAATTGCGGCATATTATGCATACTGCGGGCAGGAGCAAGACGAAAAAGGCGCAAAAAAGGATTGACCTTTCCTTGCCGATAGGCTAAAATTTCGGTGACGGGGTTCGTACCCGTACGAAAAATTGGAGGTATGCATATGACTGGCGCAACGAAGTACACCGGGACGCAAACCGAAAAGAATCTGTGGGAAGCCTTTTCGGGAGAGTCTCAGGCACGCAACAAATACACCTATTTTGCATCCGTTGCAAAGAAGCAGGGCTTTGAGCAGATTGCTGCGCTGTTTCTGAAAACAGCTGAAAATGAAAAAGAACATGCAAAGCTCTGGTTTAAGGAATTAAATGGCATTGGGGACACCGCTGAGAATCTTGCCGCCGCAGCAGAAGGCGAAAACTACGAATGGACAGATATGTATGAGGGCTTTGCCAAAACCGCAGAGGAAGAAGGTTTTCCGGAGCTTGCTGCCCGTTTCCGCCTGGTAGCCGCCATAGAGAAGCATCACGAGGAGCGCTATCGCGCGCTGCTGCGGAATGTAGAGACAGCGGCCGTCTTTGAAAAAAGCGATGTTAAAATCTGGGAGTGCCGCAACTGCGGTCACATCGTGGTAGGCGAAAAGGCGCCGGAAATTTGCCCTGCCTGCAGCCATCCGCAGAGCTACTTTGAAATTCACGCAGAAAACTATTAATAAAGTGTCAAACCCATGCAGTAAGCCTTTCTCTGCATGGGTTCTGCTTTTGCCTAAGGGCAAGGTGAATTCCTCAGCTTTCAAAACGACCGTTCCGGTTCTTGACAACGGTGAAAAAAGCCGATAAACTTGCACTATCCTGTTATATTAAGACCTGACAGCTAAGAAGGGTTCGGTGATGTTTTTATGGAAATGAATCACGGAAAAATAGCGGCAGAGCTTTTCCTGAAGGGATAT
>CAVIFH010000047.1:0-10403 GCA_963641615.1 bacterium
TGCATATTCCGTTACAATGGTGCAGCAAGACCGCGCGTCGTGGTGCATGGCAACCGTCGAAATGGTGCATGCATTCCGCACAGATGGTGCATTGAGTTTTTATTTCCATTACGCAGGTGCTTGCCTTATATATTGCACAGCGACCGCAGCGATTGCACGGCCGCTGTGCCGGGGAAATTATTCAGTGATTGCGTTTAATCGTCGCATGGATTCACCCTTAATGGTCAGTACATAAGAGTTATGCACAATCCGGTCGCAGATAGCATCGGCCATTGTCGGATCGTATAACAGCTCATGCCAGCCGGGAATATCGAACTGAGAACAGAAGATAGTGGATGTTACTTGAGTTCTCACTTCAATCAACTCCAGCAGATCCCGCGCTTCGCTTTCTTTCAGCGGGTACAACAGCCATTCGTCCAGGATGAGCAGCTTGTACTTTCTGTACTTCCGCATCAGTTCACGGTAGGTGCCGTCTCCGCGAGCCATGGCAATCTCCACCAGCAGATCTGGCAGACGGATGTACTTCGTGCTGTAGTAATTGCGGTTGGCCGCAATTCCAAGCGCACAGGCCAGATAGGTCTTCCCGGTTCCTGTGGCGCCGAGGATGACCACATTGTGCGCTTGTTCTATGTAAGTGCAAGAAGCAAGGCGGAGAATCTGCGCTTTGTCCAGCTGTCGCTGCGCTGCATAGGAGATATCTTCCACGCAGGCATTCGGTGCAGCGTATCCGGCCGCACGAATCAGCGAATGCAGCCTATTACTTTTACGCCGTGTCCATTCGGCATCCACAAGCATGGAAAAGCGGTCTTCAAAAGAAAGGCCGGCATATTTGGCATCGTTCATCTGTGCCGTAAAGGCTTCAGCCATTGCGCTCAGACGCATTTCATAAAGCTTGGATGTTGTTTCATTGGTCAGCATTACTTGTCCCTCCTGTAGTACTCAGCACCGCGTGTAAAACTGTATTGCGAGGCTTTCTTCGTTGTCGGCTCCGGTTCATCGAGCAGAAGCTTGTCCTGCCCGGACTTCAGGATAGACTGTATGCTTTTGTAACTTGGCCGCGGCGTGTATGAAAGTGCCTTTCGGCAGGCGTTCTCCAAGCGCTCGGGAGGATATTTATCTGTCAGCTTCAGCAGCGCCATACAAGCTTTGTAACCCTGCTGTTCCACTGCGTACATTGCCAGAAAATGGCGAACTACGGTCTCTGTATTGCCACCAATCTGCTGCGCCCAGCGGGTAAAGCGCTCGCCGTTCCACTGCAAATATTTCTGGTGGTCGGGAGGCATATGCGTCTCCAGTGTGCTATACTGGTTTGGACGGCCATACAGCCGCGAATGGGAGGCAATTCGGTTGCCCTCGAAGAAAACTTCAACAGTATGCGACGTGAGACGCACTTCTACTTTCTGCTTAATGTACTCATACGGTACAGAATAGTTCTGCCTATCCACAGAGATGTGGTAGTTGTACTGGACCGTGGCGACCTTCCACGTTGCCAGTTCAAACGGCGTGGCAGGCAACGGCAAAAGGAACGGTTTTTCTTCCTCAAACGCGGCTGCACGGCTGCCATCTTTCTTTTGAAACGGCTTGTGATTGAATTCATATAGTTTTTCACCTATGGCTTCATTTAGTTCCGTTAGGGAAAAGAACTTACAGTTACGGAGCGCCGCAATGACCCAAGTGGAGGCAACACCCACTGAGCCCTCCACAAAGGCTTTATCCTTTGGCGTTCTGGGACGGGCCGGGATAACTGCAGTCCCATAATGCTCAGCCATCTCGCGATAACTGCGGTTTAGAATGGTTTCATCCTTCGTATTCTTAATAACACCGGTCTTGAGATTGTCCGGAACAAGGATGCGTGTTACGCCGCCAAAGTGACGGTAGGCATTGACATGGGCGTTGATCCATGCTTCCTGCTTTTCATCCAGAAACGCTTCCGCATAAGTATAGCCACTGTATGGCAGAACAGCAACAAACAGATATGCCGGAATCAGTTCGCCTGTATCCGTATCCACGATGCCCATGGCATCTCCGGCCCAGTCCACCTGCATGGTCTCACCCGGCTTGTGGTTGAGATGCATAGTCGCCTTGGTCTTGTGCACAAAGTCTGCGTAGTACTTGTTGAACTGTGTAGACTGGTACGGCAACTCTCCGGCAGAACGACATTGCTCGCAGTATTCTACCCAGAGTAAGCTTAGCGTCACGCCGCTTTTCTGCATTTCTTTATGAATCTGTTCGTAATCCGGCATGCGGTACACCGGACGATTCGGGTTTTCCGGGTAGAGCCTCCTTGTGATTGCCTCTGACGTCAGATTCTTGGCGTCCTCCCATGTGAGCGATGCAGCCGTTGCGCGCTGCAGGGTGCGTGTTACCGTATTTCTGCCGCACCCGCATGCAGAAGCGATCTCTGCATTGCTCAATCCCAGACTCTTCAGCCGCAGGATTCCTTTGTGGTTTGTCATCTTGTGACCTCCTGTAAATAAGTTTCAGCTTTCGCTGTGAACTCATTATACAGGCTGCACCACGGTCCCGGTCACAATGCACCATTCTGCCGGTCACGATGCACCACGAGTGCGGTCAGCGTGCACCATTCCGGGCGGCGTATTCATCCGGACTTGTGAAATCATTCCCACTCCCTTAAAATGATAGTGCATGACAGTAATCTTGTCAACCGATTTACATTTGCATGACAAATTTCATTTTTGCGAATCTTCCTGAGAAGCAGCATGCTCTCCCGGTGCAAAGCGGCAGCGTTACCGCCCTGCACCGGGAGAGCATAAAAATATCCGCATTTAAGAAAGCACTGCGCAGGTGCCTGTCAATGTGTTCCCCACACAACGGTCATTCCGCGGCTGCGGAAGGCCTGGGCCATTTTGGCCATAGCGGGGCAGGCGGTTTCCTCCGTGCGGCCGCCGCAGGGCCCGATATGGACGATGTCAACGCCCTCACTGACAAAACGATCCAGCTTTTCAACAAAGCCCGCGTCCGTCATCGGGTCGCCCTCTTTATCGCAGTGAGAGCAGCGCATGAATGCCGTAAGGCAGATATCCTCACCGGCATATCGCTCAAATGACCGAATGCGTTCGTTAAAAGCCTTCAGGCATGCGCATGCCGCGCATACGGAATTGGAATTTTCACATGCTGCAATGGCAATTCTTTTCATATTTTTCCCCTTCTCTCAAACAAGTCGGCCGCCATCAATTTTTATAATCTCATCACAGAACTGCTGGGCCAGAGCGGTGCTGTGGGTGATGAAAAGATAAGCCGTATGGTGTGCAGCCTGGTACTGCCGCAGGAAATCGATCATCTGGGCCTGGGTGATCACATCCAGCATGCTGGTGGGCTCATCCAGCAGGATCATCTCCGGCTGGAGCACCGTAATGCGCGCCAGCGCGGCCCGCTGCAGTTCTCCGCCGGAGAGGGACCCGGGGCGGCGGGACAGGTGCTCTTCGTAAAGCCCGAATTCACCGATGACATCCAGGATCTCCCGGTCCGTGCCGGATTTCCCGATCAGCCGGAACGGCTCCCTCAGGCTCTGCCGCAGTGTCAGCTGCGGATTGAACGCGACCTCCGGGTGCTGAAACAGAATCTGGATTTTCCTGCGTGCCTCGCCGCGAATCGGATAGTGCAGCTGCACACCCCGGTAAAATATTTCTCCGGAGTCCGGCTTTATCAGCCCCACCAGCATTTGCCCCAGGGTGGATTTTCCGCTTCCGCTCTGTCCGAGCAATCCGAGGGTTTGCCCATCGCACAGCGACAGCGAAACATGGTCTACGGCGGTCAGCCAGGATCTGTCCGCACTGCGGAATCGCTTGCACAGGGATTTCGCTTCCATAATCATATCAGACATACTTCCAGCACCTCACCTGATGGCCGTTTACATCCGCCATTGGCGGAAACGCGCGGCATTTCTCCGTACAGTCCGGGCAGCGGGCCTGATACTTGCATCCGGCAAGCGCCGCATCGTCATGGGACGGTGCATGGCCCGGGCGGAAGTGCAGGCCGTTCTCCGGCATGGCATCAAGCATATCACGGGTATATGGATGCAGGGGATTGGCATACAGCTCATCTGCATCCGCTACCTCCACCAGATTGGCTGCATACATTACTCCGATCCGGTTTCCCACGGTGCGGGCAAAATTCAGATCATGGGTCACGCAGACCATTGTTCTCCCGGTCAATTCATTCAGCGTATCCGCAACCAGGCGGATGCGCGCCTCATCCAGCCCCTTTGTGGGCTCGTCGAAAAACAGCAGCTGTGCATCCGCGCTGATGCCCATGGCGACGAGGGCGCGCTGACGCATCCCCCCGCTGAGCGTATACGGGTACTGCCGCGCAAGGGTTTCCTCCCGGCCCAGATGGAGCATCTTCATCAGTTCCACCGCCCGCGCAGCGGCCTGACGGCGGCGAAATCCCCGATGCGCCATCAGCGGTTCACCCACCTGCAGCCCCACGGTAAGCAGCGGATTCATGCCGTTCCCGCTGCCCTGGGGCACATAGGAAATTTCTCCGCCCCGAATACGATCCATCTGCTTGAGGGGAAGGGAAAACAGGCTCTCTCCCTTCAGCAGCACATCCCCCATAATTTCCGCGCTTGGAGGGAGCAGCCGAAGGACGCTCAGCAGCAAAATGCTTTTGCCGCTCCCTGTTTCGCCGATGATGCAAAGTCTGTTTCCCCGGAAGACGTCAAGGGAAACATGCTCCACCGCCTGCACCAGATTTCCGCCCGCGAAGCGCACGGAAACATCCCGAATGCTTAAAACAGCCTCTTCCATGACGGTCACTCCTTTCCCTGCTGCCCGTAATAGCCGACCAGCATAAAGCCCATCACGGCAATGCTGATGCAGATGATCGGCGGCAAATACCACCACACCTGATTGCGCAGAATGCTGTTGCGGAAAAAGGCATAGTGCAGAATATTGCCCCAGCTTTTCTGGCCGTAGGTACCCAGCCCCAGAAAGCTCAGTCCCGACTCGGTCGTCATGGCACTCGAAACGGAGAGCGCCATGCGCGTCAGCAAAATATCCTTGAGATTCGGCAAAATATGCCGGATCATAATCACCGGGGTGGAAACCCCCATGGTTTTTTCAATCTTGATATAGGGCTGCTCACAGATCTGCCGTACCCGGGAGCGCAGAATGCGGGCCGTACCCGTCCACGCTGTGATGCTGATGGCGAGAATCAGGCTGAACATGCCGCTTTTTAGATAGGCAATCAGCAGCATGGTCAGGGGCAGGGACGGCACCGCCATGGCAATATCGATCACCGCACAGATGACCCGGTCAGCAGTACCGCCGTAGAATCCGGAAACCATTGCAAGGGTCGTGCCGACAAGTGAAATCAGCAGTGCGGAAAAAACGCCCAAGAAAAGGGACACCCGGGTGCCGTAAACCATCTCGCTGAAAATATCCTGCCCCAGATCATTGGTGCCCAGCAGGTGCTCGGCGCTGGGCTTCAGATAGGCCGTTCCCAGCTCCGATGGGTCATAGGGGGCAATCCAGTCTGCGCAGACGGCAACAATGCAGAAAAAGCCGATAATCACCCATCCGGCGATGACCGCCCGATTTTTATGGCTTTTACGCATGACCTTCCGCCCCCTCTCGAATGCGCGGGTCAATGGCCGCCGCAACAATATCCCCGAACAGATTGCTGGCCACCACACACGCCGCAGAAAGCAGGAAGCAGAACTGTGCCGTCGCAAAGTCCCTTCCGGACACGGCTGTGTACATCATCTGCCCCATTCCCTTCCAGCCGAAAACGACCTCCACAACCATCGCGCCGGACAGCAGCCCCCCCAACTGCATGCACAGGGATGTGGAGTAAGGCACCAGGGCGTTTTTCAGAACATGGCGAAACAGGAGCTTCCGGCGGCCGATGCCCTTTGCCTGTGCTGTGAGGATATATTCTTCCCCGCGAATCTGCGACACGGTACTCTTCATCAGCATGAAATTGCCGGAGGTACGGAACAGAACCAGAATGAACAACGGCAGCGCCATGTGCTGCAGAATGCTGGCGGCACGGGCGCTTCCGGTCACCCCGGGGGATACCATTCCGTTGATTGGCACCCAGCGGAGCTTATAGGCGAAGGCAATCAGCAGCAGCAGGCTCAGGCAGTTGGATGGGATCGTATTGATAAAGAGAAATGACGGGGTGGCAATGCGGTCAAAAGTCCCGCCCGGATGGATGCCCGCGTGGATGCCGAGCACAGCCCCTAAAATACATGCAATGATCAGCGTCGGAACCGAAAGCAGGAGCGTCCAATAGGCTGCTGATTTAAAATTCTCGATGACCGGCTTCTGATTGGAATAGGAAATGCCGAAATCAAGCGTCACCACGCTTTTGAGATAGCGCATGTACTGCGTCATTAAATCATCGTTCAGTCCGTATTTCTCCGTAACCTGCTCCAAAAAGGCAGGATTATTATCCATCAGATAGTAATATTCCTCTTCCCCGATCAGGAAAATGATCGGATTTCCCGGCATGGTGTGAACCAGGACAAAGCTGATGGTGATAATCAGGTAAATGGTAAGCAATGCAATGAGCGTTTTCTTCAGAATATGTTTGACCATCTGCAACCTTCCTTTAAAAAACTGCCGCATAATTTAAACGTCGGCTAAATTATGCGGCAGCAGGGTATTTTTCAGGGCTGATTTATTTTGCAGTCAGTTCAAACCAGGTTTCAGCATTCACTGCGCCCCAGCTTGCCCAGTTGTCCCATCCCTCAATTTTATCGGTGCGATAGGGGAAGAAGGACGTCTGCCAGGCAAAGGTAAGGGCAAACATCTCCTCATCGGCAAGATGCTGCAGGTTATGGCTGTTCTCCAGATACTGCTCGTCGTTGATGGCTTCCGTCATCGCATAGTAATAGGTCTTGAGGCGCTCATCATGATAGCTGCCCCAGTGCCAGCCGGAGTCTCCGTCCCGCAGCTCCGCCAGCATATAGCGGAAGGGCGTAGAATAGGACATGCCGGAGGTGCAGAAGGTGATGGAAATGTCGTACTCTTCCTTTGTTACCTTGTCTTCCCATACCTCGCTGTTGGAAATGGCTTCCTCATCGATGTGGCAGTTTACGCCCACATTCTGCAGGGATTTGCACACGATCTCACCCAGTCTGGAGCGAACCTCCATGGACTTGGAGTACTGGGGAATAACGGACAGATCCATCGCGCTGCCATCCGGCATTTCGCGCCAGCCGTCGCCGTCCGTGTCAACATATCCAGCCTCGTCCAGCATGCTCTTTGCGGTGTCCGCATTGTACTCCAGCATGGCAATGGAATCATCGAAGCCCTTGATGGAAGGGTTCAGAACGCCGCGGTTCGCGAGCTTTCCGTATTCGCCGTTAATTGCCGTTGCGGCGGTAGGATAGTCAATGGCATAGGCAATGGCCTGACGGAAATTCACATCATCTCCGGGAGCACGGCTGCATCCGAAGAGCATCTGGTAGCTGCCTGCGAAGTCGCTCTGGCCGATATCAATGCCGTCAATGCCGATAAAGCTGTCAATCAGGGTCGCCTCAATAGGGTTCGCGTAATTGTAGTAAACATCGCACTCTCCATTGGCAAGTGCCATCATCAGCGTGGCCTGATCCGCATAGGTCTGGACCGTTACCTTATCCACTGTGATTTCCCCAAGGAACGCATTCTCGGGGACAGCCTCATAGTAAGCTGTCTGAGAGTCCGTATCGTAGCTGACCAGCTTGTACGGGCCGCAGCCAATGGCAGCATCCTCGCCGGTATAGTTGGAGTAATCCTCAATGCCTTCCCAGATGTGCTTTGCGTAGATGCATGCGGTGTTCATGCAGGAGGTGTTGAGATAGTAGTACACGTCCGGCTCGGAGAAGGTCAGCCGTGCGGCATTTTCGCCGGTAATTTCTACGCTGACCAGATTGGACAGGCCGCCGACCTTCTTGACATCCCGCTGATATTCAAAGGAGAAAATGATATCCTCATCGGTCACAGGCACGCCGTCATGCCAGATTGCGCCCTTGAACCATGTAAAGTCCAGAACCTTGCCGTCCTCGGAAATTTCATAGCTTGTGAAGAAATAGGGCTGCAGGTCGCCGTTCGCGTCTCTGTAGACGTAGTTGCCCTGGGTCAGTCCGTTATAGTTCATACGGCCGAAGGCATCCTTCTGCGTGGTCATATTGAACGTGTTGTTTGCAGTGGTTGTGCCGATGATCAGGTTTTCCACATGCTTTTTGCCGCTTGCGGTGCTCTCTGCACTGACACACAGGGGTGTAAGCGCCAGTGCCAGAACCAGCAGCAGGGAGAGTACTTTTTTCATTTGTTTGTTCCTCCTTTTTTCTTTCGGCGTAAACACAAAAAGCACTGCGCTGACAATCCTTTTCAGTCAGAGCAGTGCTTTAAACGCGCCAAAATTCCCCCGCTTCAGATAAAAGCAGGGAACCGGAGTCACATGCAGCCTTTCTGAGACCGAGAAAGCTTTTGGGATGTCACGAAAAGCATGTATTCTGACTCAGGCTTCACAGCAAGACGCTCTCGCCTTCCCAGGGAATGATCCCCAGTGACCGACTTTTAAAAAAGTCATGAGAGCCGCTCAGCCAATACAGCAGCGGTCCTGTGCGGGATTCTCACCCGACTTCCGATGCCAAAAGGCATCAAACTTTTCGCTACGCAATTCAATTTGCGGCTTATGCCGCTCGGTATTGTACCCGATGGGCAGGCAATTGTCAAGGCGCAGGCCATACCCTTTTCAGCACATGATGTATGCGTTTTTCGCATAGGGGGCTTGGCACGCCGCTTATGCGGCATTCTGCGCCAGCCATTCGTAGTTGGTATCCCGGGCAATCTTCTCGGCACAGAGGAAATTCTGGGCCTCGCTCAGCCCTTCCCCCACAATGTCCATGGTGCGCTGATAGGAGTCGGTGCACTGGGTAAGGGTGCTGTCGTCAATGCCAAACAGGGTCTGCCACTCATCTCGGCGGCTGTCATCCAGGGGGAGAATTTCGTAGCGGCGAATGGTCGCGCTCTGGCGCACAACGGTGCTGCCGTTCGCGTCAACCGCGCGCAC
This sequence comes from bacterium, assembly GCA_963641615.1. Lineage (GTDB taxonomy): Bacteria > Bacillota > Clostridia > Oscillospirales > Oscillospiraceae > Faecousia. The sequence continues at coordinate 9,025 of CAVIFH010000047.1, forward strand.
CCAGGTCGGGATCAGATCCACATCCTCCAGGTACACCGTCCCGTCGGAATATTTGGAGAAGGTAATGCTGAACATCACGCCGTCCTCCGTATGGGCGGTGGAGACGCTGCTGAGATTGCCAAGGCGCTGATTGGATACGGCGTTTCCCATGGAGTAAAGGCACACGGTGTGGTGCTCCGGGTCAACGGTGCTTTCCAGCAGCTCCACAGGCTCCACCACATGGGGATGGCCGCCGACAATGACATCCACCCCGAGGTCGCAGATTCTCTGCGCCATGGTCGTCTGATAGCTGTTCGGCTCCAGCTTGTACTCCTGACCCCAGTGGATATAGAGCACAATGGCCTCGGCTCCCTCGTCGCGCATTTTCTGGATCTGCTCCTCCAGATCGGCGTAAAAGGGCTCCGGATCCGTCTGGCGGAAGCAGTTGACCAGGTCGTATCCGCCGGAGGACATCACATTGTAGTTCAGAGCGGGGGTGGCACTGCCGACGGCAGAGTCCTCATAGGTGTAGCAGATCATGCCGACACGAATGCCGTTTATCTCCTGCACGACGAATTTTTCTTCCTCCCCGGAAAGCATGGTGCCGAGGTTCTGCAGTCCCTTTTCCCGCACCGTCTGAATGGTGCGCTCAAACCCCGCCTGCTGGCTGTCGTAGCTGTGGTTATTGGCGGTAAGGAGCATATCGAAGCCCGCGTTTTTCGCCGCATCCACAATTTCATCCGGGCAATTGAACATGGGGTTGCCCTGATAGGGCTTCGCCGTGCCGGCCAGCGTGGTTTCCAGATTCGCGACAGCGTAATCCGCCGCCGATGCATACTCCGTAATATAGGGGAAAATATAGCTGAAATCGTAGGTTCCGTCCCCCTGATTTGCCGCGTTGATCAGCGGCCCATGCATCAGAAGGTCGCCGATTGAAAGGATCGTCGCGGTAGACACCACGTGCTCCGGCTCCGGCGGGTCGGTAGGGGCCTCCGTGGGCGGGTCGGTGGGGGCCTCGGTGGGGGCAATGGTGACCGCCGCGGCTTCCGTGCCGGAGACAGACGCCGACGCATCCGGAGATGAGGTCGTCAGGCGAATGCACATCCACAGGAGCATGGCAATTGCCGCAATCATTATAAAAATCAAAACAAGAAGTACATTTCGAACGGAATTTCCGCTTTTTCTCTTTTTGGACATACTGTCCCTCCTGAATTCCGGGCACTGCCCGAATCTGTCGGCAGGCAGGACTGCCTTAGGCAGTCATCATAATATGGCAGCTCTCCCCTGTCAAGTGCTGCCGCAAAGGATTCAGGCAATACCGCAAAATGAGGCAAGAGCATTCACACAGAGATTTTGTCTCAAGACAAAGTTCAGAAAACGCAGGAATACTGTATGTATTG
>CAVIFH010000048.1:0-10375 GCA_963641615.1 bacterium
TTGAACCAAATTCCGCCGCTGGCGGAATAGCGTGTATCCTCCCGTTAGTCATTTGACTGGCGGGAATTTTGTATTATAGTAGATTTATCCTATGAAAGAAAAAAAGCCTCTTCGGATGAGTCTACTTGTTTGGCGACATCTACTCTCATTCCGAAAGGCTTAATTCCTTCTAACAGCTATGAGAATACATTGTCGCCAGAAATTTTTCAATCACTTTCGCGCGCCTCCGTCAAATTAGTTGATTTGTTGCATGACATTCACTAATAACCGGAGGTATTTATGAATCCTGAAAATATAGCGCTTGTCGCCAAGCAGCGCGAAATTCTTTCTTTTAGAGATCTTTCTGATGGAACGATTTCTGTCTACATCACTTGCCTGTCCCAGTTTATTGATTGGGTGGAGACGGAGCTTCAGAAGCCGCTTACGGAGGTTTCCTGGGAAGAAATCCGTTCTTATGTCGACTATCTGAAAACGACTCGCAGGATTGGCAATCGCACCATCAACGTACACATCGCACAGTTGCATCATTTCTGGCACTATGTTCTGAAACGTGAGTGGGATAAGTATGAGGTGCCTCTCCTTAAATTCGATACCGCACTTCCCATCGTTCCATCCGTAGCCGAAATCAACGCAATCATCAATTCAGTTGCCAACATCAAGCATCGGGCAGAATTGGCCCTTCTGTATTCTTCTGGAATGCGTGTCAGTGAATTGACTCGCCTTCATTGCGGAGATATCAGAAGGTCAAAGAAGGCTATCTTCATTTCCAAATCTAAAAATCGTTCCGAACGGTATGCCGTGCTGTCTGAAAAGGCGCTACAGCTGCTTATTGAATACATTCGGAAAGTCTATCCATCTGCGCAAAAAGATGATTGGCTCTTTCCAGGGCAGGATTCCAAGCAACACATCAATAATCAGTCTGTTCGCAATGTCTTCAACAAAGCGGTTGCTTCTGCGGGATTAAGTAGCAAAGGATTTACATTGCATAGCTGCCGTCATGCCTTCGGTCTCCATCTTTATGAAGCGGGTACAGACATCATTACCATCAAGGAAGCCCTCGGCCATAAATCGCTTTCCAGTACAGAGGTTTACCTGACACTGGGAATCGGGAATGGTCGTAGTGTGAAAAGCCCATATGACCTGTAAATCCTTTCCGGCTGCAGAGAACAGCCAACATTATCCTATTCGCACCGCATTTCAGAACTTCTACGATGATTATGCATCAACACACAGTGTATCGCCGACACAGAGCAAAGCAGCTGCATGTATTGCTTCCTGTAAGACCGGGCAACTCGGATACACCATAGAAGAATGCCCTGACTGTGGATACCGAAAAATCCACGCTCGTTCCTGTAACAATCGGAATTGCCCATGCTGTCAGGCTCCGATGGAGCAAAAATGGATCATGGAACGCGACTCGGAGCTTGTGTTCGGCATGGCCTACTATCATGTGATTTTCACTCTTCCGCATGAGCTGAATCCATTGATTCTGAAAAATCAGAAGCGCCTCTATAACCTGCTTTTTTCTGCGGCTTCTGATACATTGATCACTCTTTGCAGAGACAAGAAATACATGGGCGCATTGCCTGGCATTGTCTCTGTGCTGCATACTTGGGGACAGAAGTTGAATTTTCATCCACATCTGCATGTTATGCTTTCCGGCGGAGGAATCACGCCGGACCAGCGACTGGTTCAGACGAAGCGAAAGGGCTTCATCATCCCAGTAAAAGTTATCGGCAAAGTGTTTCGCGGCAAATTCATGAGTGCGCTGAAGGCCTTTTACAGCTCAAAAGTCCTTTGCCTGTCCGGTGCAACGGAGTACCTTGCTGATCCAAAGCAATGGCAAGCGCTACTGGATATTTTATACAGAAAAGACTGGGTTCCATTCATAAAAGAAACCTTCAACGGCAACGGTAATGCCATCAAATATCTCGCGCGTTATGCCTATCGCACGGCGATCAGTAATGCACGTGTATCGGATGTAAATGCCAGAACCGTAACGGTATCCTACAAGGATTATGCCGATAACAGCACTAAGAAGCAGATGGTTCTTGACGGAAAGGAATTCATCCGCCGTTTCCTGCAGCATGTATTGCCGCAAGGAGTTCATCGGGTACGCTTCAGCGGTTATCTTGCCAACTGCAAAAAAACAAAGTGTCTTACTTTGATCGGAAATCTGATGCGGACGCCGTATACCGGGAGTCCAACAAAAGGGAAGCGTATGTCCGAGCTTCTCAAAATAATTTACGGAGCAGATACCTGTGTTTGCCCCAAGTGCAAGATCCGCATGTTCACATGCTTCATTCGTGCACCAGAAGTATGATAACTGAATATTTTTCAAAGGCTGCATCTTGGCAGTCTGTTTGCCATGCAAAATTCACCAGGTTTCGTTCCCAATAGGCACAAAAGCAATGCTTGTAGGCCGACGGATTCCATGTAAATCTCAAAAGCGGAACGTATGAGGTAATGATAAAAACTGCATATACCGGACGCGGCGGAACTTGGTTCAAAGGGAAAGTACTAAATTCAGGGCTTGGAGATAACTTCCGGCCCTACTTTTTTTGCCCTGAACTTAGAACTTTCCTAATCTATTATGAAAAGGTCGGGAGATGGCTGTCCGGCGACAGGGCTCTTGCGCATGAGATCGCGAATTTCGATGCACAAAAGATATTCAAAAGTCCATTTACCTATTTTGGTGTAGAATGTTGGGATAATGAAGAAGTATGCAAAGTACTTTGCACACACTGGGAAGGTGCTGTGGACGCACTGTATGATGGGGTGCTGAAGGATTTTTATGGATCCCAAACATACGAATATGCAAGATTCTTTGACGGCATCATGAAACAGTACTCCACATGCCGGGAGACAAAGTGGATTCCGTATGTGAACAATGTAGGATTGTCGAAAACCATCCTCTGTCTTTCGCAGAATAAGATTCTGTGCTGGCGGGGTGAGGTCTATACAACATTGGAGGATATTGGAAATGTGCTGGAAGGATATCTGAGCAATGCGAGAAAAGACAACGACTATTATGGGCTGGTTGCTTCCGACCTTATAGTTGAGTGGTATTCCAAAATGTCCGGCGTACAGCAGACTGCGGTGGAGACGCTGCAGGCGGTTACAGAGATGCTGAAGGCGAATACGAATCAACGCGGTGCTGTTATCGCACTGTACTGGCTGTATTATCTGCTGGTGAGTGACAGGAAAAAATTAAAGATCAGGGGCTGCGGCGATCTGACAAGCTATGTGAGATTTTTGATGGAAAAGCCGGAAAGAGTTTACGGCGGAACGGATGTGCCGCCGGTGGTTGATGACGCCAGATTGATGGGCTTGCTGTGTGCATGGGGATATGATGAAACGGTAAAGATGTTCAATGAAAACGCCGGGAAGGGCTATGCGGAGCGTTATGAGCGGTTTTTTGACTTTATTGAGTTGGAGATGCAGAACGCCAAAGACAAGCAATTGGTTGATGGATTTTATTGCTATTTTGGTCCCAGAGGCTATTTGACCTGGTGGAAAAAGAATGCGGATGCCTATACTTACCATGGAGAAGAAAGCCAGGACTTAAAGAAGCGTCTGGATGCTGTCCAGATCAGTCCGCGGGCTGCCATTCCGGCGCAGCGTGAGACATTTGAAATCTTGGCGTCTCTGGCGGGCCAGTTCCGGCAGCGGATGGAAGCGGACCTGTTTATGGGAAGCATTGGTATACAAAGCCTGACAGATGACTACATTTTTTCGGACAAACTGAGCTGCGCATGGGAATATGAATTCCTGGGGCAGCAGGCACCGTTGGGCTTTAAATTCTATTTGGGACTGTAGGGAGGCATGGGATGAACAGAACAGAAATTTCTAATGTAGGCAGAATCAGCCAATCCTACAGCTCTGCAGAGCAGAGACTTCATGAAGTGATTCGCAGGCTCAGAAGCGACTGTGACAAACATGTCAGAGAAAACATTTATTACCGGAGTAACGGAGGACATGTTTTTCGCTCTATAGTGTATGATGTCGTTTTTTTGTTGGTGATATGCAGCAGGCGATCATTAAGCTGCGGCTTGAGGAGTAAGCTGGCGTTTGCGCCCTCAGTGGTAACGAATGTATTTTATTTGCTGTTTGAACAATCTAATATATTGTCATCATTGGTATTGCTGCTTCTTATTGCTGCCTTTTTGCACTGCATATACCAGACGGCAATAAAGATTTATAATCGAAACCTGTCGGGCTATTCAAAACGAATTGATAAGGCAGAACAGGAGATTTTATCAGGGCTTTCTGGGCTAGACAATGTGCGGCAGGAAATCTTGGCTGCGGCTGCGGAAAATAAAGAGTGTACCATAAACAACGGCAACAGGATCGGTGAGGAAATCATCCGGATCAGAAGCGGGCTTGTGGGAACGAAGCAGAAGGCCTCTTTAGCTAAAAAGTATATTAATATTGGGGCTTCGGCAACAAGTTTCATTGTGCTGCTTGCATTTATTCTTTTTGGGTTTAAAGGGAATTTAAGCATAAGCATGAATGGGGGCATGGCTGCTGCTGTGCTTTATGTCGTTGCAGCTGCAGTGGTAAACCTGACACAGTTCTGTGCAGGAGAATATATGGGGAAATTTTCCAGAGTCATTGGTGCAGCGATGGCTGTAATATATGGGATTTTCTTATCCGCTGCACTGAAGGATGCGCTGGTATTCTCAGATTTGGAACTGTACGTTTCCGGGATGTCAGCTTTCCTTGATAAGGCTTATATAGCGATACCTGCGATGCAGGCGTTCGGCATCATATTGACGGTGCTGTTATCCCATTATGGTCTTGAGCGAGAAAAGTGGCAGGACGGCTTCAGCGTTAGCATGAGATATGGATCCAAAGATGATGGAAATCCAACAACACTGATCTGCCGCGGAAGTGTGGCTTTGGCGTTGGCACTGATTATGTGCTACTTATGTGCCAGTGGGTGGGGGATTGTAAGCATTTTTGCTGTCCCGATGCTGTGGTATGCGTCAAACACGATGATGAAGCCTCGCGGCTCCTATCTGTATACCTTCTGGGGAAGGGGGAGAGCCATTGCCAACGAATTTGTCATGGCGGCTATGGCGATAACAACGATCATTTGCAGCAGAAGCAAAGGGATGTTGGATGAGGATGAACTTTTGGCATGGTGTGCTGCCTTAATTTTGGCCTTTGTCTTCGCGCTGGCTGCAAAGATAGTCAATACTTTTGTATATATTTGAGGTCGTTAAATGTTGTGACGCTGCGTTGCTGAATAAGTGAATTTACAATAAAGCAGGGCCCGGATCGACTCCGGGCCCTGCTGTGCTCACTTTTGCAAAGAATAATTTTCTGCCAGCGCTCCGCAGCCCCGCCGCTGGCTCACTCCTGCTCTGCTTCCGCTTTTCGCTTGTTGTAGAAATCCTTGATGCGGGTGAAGGACTCCGGACTCAGGACGTGCTCGATGCGGCAGGCATCCTGGGAAGCGGTATAGGCATTGACGCCGAGAGAGATCAGTACGTCCGTCAGCACCACGTGCTTCTCATAGGTGGACTTGGCGATCTTCATACCGGATTCCGTAAGGGACAGATAGCCCTTGTCATCCACGAGCACCTTGTCCTCCTCCCGGAGACGCTTCAGAGCCACGCTGACGCTGGGCTTGGAGAAGCCGAGCATGTTGGCGATGTCTACAGCCCGGACATTCTGGTGCTGCATGGAGAGCATCAGGATGCTTTCCAGATAGTTTTCTTCCGATTCATGTGTTTCATATGCTTTCATAGTCAGAACCTCGCTTTTACTTAATGTAGTGTTTATCACATAAGTGCAAAAAATGCAATCTTTCACCCGCTTCCTATGTGTAAAGGTCCTGAAAAATTTCGCCCGGACTTCTTGCATTTACAGGGCGATTTGATAAAATACGAGAGATGCCGAATGTCCGGCAGACTATTATGAAGGAAGGTCATGCCAGGATAGATACGGACGATAAAAGCAAAAATTCAAAGAGGCTTCCGCCGGAATTTTGTATCCTGAGCTGCTGACCCTGTGAGGTGTTTATGAGTTGGAAAAAGCGCTGATTGATTTGAAGGGAATTACAAAATCTTTTGACGGAGACGTCATTCTGGACGATCTCAATCTCTCGATCCGGGAGAACAGCTTTGTCACGCTGCTCGGTCCGTCGGGCTGTGGAAAAACCACTACGCTCAGGATCATCGGAGGCTTTGAAAAGCCGGACCGCGGGCAGGTGCTGTTCGAAGGCACGGATATCACAAATCTACCACCCAACAAACGACAATTGAATACTGTGTTTCAGAAGTACGCCCTGTTCCCGCACATGAGTATTGCGGACAACATTGCGTTTGGTTTGCGTATCAAAAAGAAGTCCGAGAGCTACATCCGGGACAAGATTCAGTATGCGCTGAAGCTGGTGAATCTGGAGGGCTATGAGAAGCGTTCCATCAATTCTCTTTCCGGCGGTCAGCAGCAGCGAATCGCCATTGCCCGGGCCATCGTGAACGAGCCTCGCCTTCTGCTTCTGGATGAACCGCTGGGCGCACTGGATCTGAAGCTCCGTCAGGAGATGCAGTACGAGCTGATCCGGCTCAAAAATGAGCTGGGCATCACCTTCATTTACGTTACCCACGACCAGGAGGAGGCACTGACCATGTCCGACTACGTGGTGGTAATGAATCAGGGCTATATTCAGCAGGCCGGCACACCGGAGCAGATCTACAACGAGCCGGAAAATGCCTTCGTGGCGGACTTCATCGGCGATTCCAACATTGTCCCGGGCATCATGCTGGAGGACAAGCTGGTGCAGATCTTCGGCGCACGCTTTGCCTGCGTGGACAGCGGCTTCGGCCGGAACAAACCGGTGGATGTGGTGATCCGTCCCGAGGACGTGGAGCTGCTGCCGCCGGACGATCCCCGTGCGATTCTGCAGGGAACCATGACGCATATCATCTTCAAGGGCGAGATGTACGAGATGGAGTGCACCACACCGGACGGCTTCGAGTGGCTTGTTCACTCTACGGAGATGCATCCGGTGGGCACACAGGTTGGTTTATATGTGAAGCCGTCCAACATTCAGATCATGAACAAGCCGGCTTCTGAGGATGAGGAGGCCATCGGCGTTGAAGAGTAAGGGAACACGTTACCTGGCCCTGCCTTATCTGGTATGGATGACGGGCTTTATTGTGATTCCGCTTCTGCTGGTGGTGTATTACGGCCTCACAGACAAGAGCGGTGCATTCACACTGGGGAATCTCACGGAAATGTTGGTCTGGGAAAACTACCGGCCGCTGTACCTCGCGCTGGGGCTTTCCGCACTGAGCACGCTGCTCTGCTTCGTGCTGGCGTTCCCGCTGGCGCTGGTGCTGCGAAACCGGAAGATCGGCAAGGGCTCCTTTGTGGCGTTCGTCTTCATTTTGCCGATGTGGATGAACTCGCTGCTCCGGATCCTGGCGTGGCAGACCCTGCTGGAGCGGAAGGGCGTAATCAATGGGATTCTCGCATTCCTGCATCTGCCGCAGCAGAATCTCATCAATACACCGGCGGCCATCGTGCTGGGCATGGTCTATGACTTTCTGCCCTTCATGATCCTGCCGATTTACAACACACTCGTGAAGATCGATGACAATACCATCAATGCGGCCTATGATCTCGGTGCGAGCTATCTGCAGACCATCGTGAAGGTCATTCTGCCGCTGTCGGTGCCGGGCATCGTGTCCGGTGTGACCATGGTATTCGTGCCGACGCTGACCACCTTTGCAATTTCCAACATGCTGGGCGGCGGCAAGATTTACCTGATCGGAAATGTCATCGAGCAGGAGTTCATGCAGAATTCCAACTGGAATCTGGGCTCCGGCCTCTCAATGGTGCTGATGATTTTCATCATACTGTCCATGGCGGTACTGTCCCGCTATGATTCGGGAGAGGAGGCGATATTCTGATGGAGCGACTGAAACGAACGCTGCAGGATTTCTATCTTGTCATCATCATGCTCTTCCTCTATGCGCCGATTCTGGTGCTGATTGTGATGAGCTTCAACACCTCGAAGTCCCGTGCCCACTGGGGCGGCTTCACGCTGAGCTGGTATACGGAAATGCTGTCGAACAGCGACATCCTGGTGGCGCTGCAGAATACACTGATCATCGCGCTGATCTCGGCACTGGCGGCAACGGTTCTCGGCACCATGGCGGCCATTGCCATCCAGAACATGAAGCCCGTCACCCGGAATATCATCATGGGCATTACCAATGTCCCCATGCTGAATGCGGATATCGTAACCGGCATTTCGCTGATGCTCTGCTTCATTGCCTTCAAGATCAGTCTGGGCTTTCAGACCGTGCTGATCGCGCACATTACCTTCAATATCCCGTACGTGATCCTGTCGGTGATGCCGAAGCTGAAGCAGGCCTCCCAGGTAAACTACGAGGCGGCACTGGATCTCGGCGCGACACCGGCCTATGCCTTCCGCAAGGTGGTGCTGCCGGACATCATGCCGGGTGTGCTGTCTGGCTTTCTGCTGGCCTTCACGATGAGTCTCGACGACTTTATTGTGACGCACTTTACCAGAGGCGCCGGCATTAACACCATCTCCACGCTGGTGTACTCCGAGGTGCGCCGCGGCATCAATCCGAGCATGTATGCCCTGTCCACCGTAATCTTCGGCGTGATCTTTGTGGTGCTGCTGCTGTCAAACTATGTGCCGGGCATCATGGAGCAGATGGAGAAGAAAAGGGGGCAGCAGGGATGAAGAATTATGTAAGAAAGCTGCTGCTTCTCGGCGGCGGTGCCCTGGGGCTTCTGTGCCTCGGCGCCTGCGGACAGAGCTCTGGAGAGGAGACAGAGGCCGCTGCGGCAGATGAGGGAAATGTTGTCAACGTCTACAACTGGGGCGAGTACATCGATCCGGATGTGATCGACATGTTTGAGGAGGAAACCGGCATCAAGGTGGTCTATGACATGTTTGAGACCAACGAGGAGATGTATCCGGTCATCGAGGCCGGCGGTGTCATTTACGATGCGGTCTGCCCCTCGGATTACATGATCGAGAAGATGATTCAGAACAACCTTCTCGAGGAGCAGGATTATTCGCAGATTCCGAATATTTCCGAAATCGGTGAGGAGTATCTCGCCATGTGCCGGAAATTTGATCCGGAGAACAAGTATGCCGTGCCCTACACCTGGGGCACCGTCGGCATTATCTACAATACAGATATGCTGGACGAGCTGGGCATCCCGTATCCCACGAAGTGGGCAGATCTCTGGAACCCGCAGCTGAAGAATGAAATTCTGATGCAGGACTCCGTCCGAGATGCCTTCATGGTGGCACTCAAGAAGGACGGCTATTCCATGAACACCATGAACGAGGATGAGCTGAACCAGGCGAGAGATGAGCTGATTGCGCAGAAGCCGCTGGTGCAGGCCTATGTGGTGGATCAGGTCCGCGACAAAATGATCGGCGGTGAGGCGGCTGTCGGTGTCATCTACTCCGGCGAAATCCTGTACATGCAGGACGAGGTCGGCGATGAGATGAATCTGGAGTACGTGATCCCGGAGGAGGGCACGAATCTCTGGGTGGACGGCTGGGTTATTCCGAAGAATGCAAAGCATAAGAAGAATGCCGAGGCTTGGATCAACTTCCTGTGCCGCCCCGACATTGCCAAGCTGAACTTCGAGTACATCACCTACTCAACGCCGAATACCGGTGCTTATGAGCTGCTGGACGACGAGTACAAGGAGAATAAGGCCGTATTCCCGGATATGGAAGAGGTGCTGGAGAAGGGCGAGGTCTACAACTACCTGGGCGATGAGGGCGATGCTCTCTACAACGACCGGTGGAAGACCATCAAGGCGAGCTGAGGAAAACCGGCAGTTGGATAAAGAAGAAGCAGACTGCGTGTGCAGTCTGCTTCTTTTCTTTGCGATGCTGTTTTATATCGAATTACAACGCTTGAGGTTCTCTTGATGGGTCGGCTTCTGCACAGCAGTTTTTTTCTCATTCGGATTCTGAAGACCCAGCTTATGCTGCAGCTCTGCTACGGAAAACCTTCGCTTTTCGTGAACAGGCTGCCGGAATTCCTGCACAGGAATATGTTGCGGAGAGCGACGTCGAATCTCCTCAAGACGCTGCTGGGGATCTGTTAAGTTTGTCTTTTTATATTCTTCAGCTGCACTCAGTACATCATTTCCTGCTTTGCGGCATTTCTTCAACGTTTCCCATAGACTTTTTACGGCACGGATACGTTTGGCATCTGCACTGTCCTGACCAAAGTACTTCTCTTTGATCTGGGCGATGGATTTCGTCTTGGCACGATCATTTCTGTCTCTTTCAAACTTTTCAGTCACTGCCTGCATTTCTCTGTTATAGTCGTCCCGCTTATGCTGCATATAGGCC
>CAVIFH010000049.1:0-10226 GCA_963641615.1 bacterium
GCACTGTTATATGATACTCCTTCGTATATTTCGGAATGCAAAAACATTCTTGACAGCCAATTTCGGAAGCCCCTCGTTATGGAGAAGATTGCGTCCCAATTGGGCATCAGCAGCTGTCACCTGTGTCATGCGTTCTCTGCCTACTATCAGATCTCGCCCTACGCATACCTGACGGATCTGCGCATGAAGGAAGCCTGTCGGCTGCTGAGAAATACCCACCTGTCGGTGCAGGAAATAGCGCTCTCAGTCGGCTTTTCCGGAAGTCCCCATTTTTGCGCAAAATTTCGCCGCCATACCGGGATGACACCGGGAAAATATCGCCACACAGGGGAATTGCAGCAGGAAGCGAGTGTATAAGGCCACCTTGCCGCGCAAATTGCCTTTGGTGTTTGCAGAAGATGAAAAGAAGGCTCCGGACGAACCTTCCTCCTGTGAGGGAGATTCATCCGGAGCATTTTCCTGTTTCCAAAACCAAGGCAGGTACAGCCGCACTGCTTTTTTGAATTTTTCCTTGAACCCGGATTTCTTGAGACGGTACTTGCCTTATTGCATGGTATTGCCTCAGAGCTGCTTTACGCTGTCTTTTTCTGCCAGGTAACCTGTCACGACGCGGAAGCTCGGCTTTGCATCTGGCTCCTGGATCCGGCGAATCAGCTGCTTGACGCATATGAGCGCCATGGCATCCACATCCACGCCATAGGCAGTGATGCGCGGGATGGCAAGCTCCGAGTAGACGTAGTCATCAAAACATACTATCGATATATCGTCAGGAACGCGGCAGCCTCTCTGATTTAATTCGCGAATCAGCAGATATGCGACCGCATCACAGTTGCATACAATTGCTGTCGGCATTTTTTCCGGCATCTGAAACTGAAACTGTCCCTGATCTCCTCGATCGGAGATAACCCACTCTTCTCTGAGTGGAATTGTATTTTCCTGCAGTGCCCGGCAGTAGCCATAGTAGCGGTCTGTGATGCTTCCGGTTGCACCGACACGGCCAAGGTAGGCAATATCCCGGTGACCATGCTGGATCAGGTAATCTGTTAGCTGGTAGGTTCCGTAGTAGCCGTCAGAGATGACTGTATCAAGCTGAGCTTGGGGATCATAATTATCCAGGTGAACGGTTGGCAGCCCAATACTGCGGATCATTTCAATGTATCGGAGGGAAAAGCTTCCGATTAAAATAACTGCCTGAATTCTCCCGCTCTGCACCAGCCTGGGCTGGGTGCATTCATGCTCCGACTGGCGCGTAATCGGCTCAATCATGCCGAACATTTCATAGGTACTGAGCTTATCCAGTACACGCTCATACATATTCCAGTAGAAAGACTCATTTTTTTGAACAAAGCGTTCCGAGATAAATATGCCGACGATCAGCCCCTGATATGCTTCCCTTTGCGGTGCATCAGGGGCCTTCAGAGGATACCCCATTTCAACAGCGGTATCCAGAATTTTGCTGCGCAGCACCTCGCTGACGCCTTCTTTCCCGGCAATGGCCTTTGATACCGTTACCGTGCTGATGCCCAGAACATTGGCAATATCTGCCATTCTTACTTTCTTTCCCATAAAAATTCCCATTCAAATTACTTAATTAATAAACAGATGCTCACGCAGACTTTCGGTTTCGTACAGCAATGCCTGACGAGGCAAGGACAGCCGCCGGGGAATCCTGCATCAATTCAAAGTCCAGGAAAATACAGCGTATATTCCGTACTTTTGATGAAAACCGGAATAAAAGCTTGCCCGACAGTACGCAGAAAATCGATGAATATGGTTAACTCGATAAGCTAATTATAATTTTACTTTTGGTTATCGTCAAGGGAAATTTACTTAAGGCAATACCGCATAATGAGGCAAGGGCATTCATCGAGAGATTTTGGCTCAAGACAAAGTTCAGAAAACGAAGGAATACTGTATGTATTGTGAGTTTTCTGAACTGCAGGATTGGGGCAAAAGATCCGGTGAAGGCCGCAGACGAATTGTGCGGTATTGCCTTAAATAAGCGCCGCGCCGGAAGTTCACAATTGATGCATTGCATTTTCTCACAAACTGTGCTAGAATCACGCGTACATTTCGGGATGTATCCCGGATAGAAAGGTGATTTGTATGAAAAGATTCTTTTTATTGCTTTTAACGTGTATTTTTGCACTCTCCCTGTGCGGATGCTCCGCATCCGAGCAGATGGTTACCTCCGCCTCTCCGGTGACAGAGGCTCCTGAAACCGAGGCTGAAACGGCGGAATCCGTGCAGGACGCCGCACCGGCGCAGCTGCAGATCGTGCTTGGCACCCCGCTTACAAAGGAAGTCAGCTACTCAACCGATGACGGCACATCCGTGCTCATGACTGAGAAATACGAGCTTCCGCAGCTGCAGCTGCAGTCTGAGGACGGCACAGTTTATGACCTTGATGCTGCATCCGGCACCGATTACGCGCAGCAGGCGGCAATCTGCCGTGTGTTCAATACAGAGATGCAAAATGTGGCAGCACAGGTAGATGCCACCACGGAAGAGAAGCTGGAAGAAGCACGGGAACGTTATGCGGGAATGACTGCTGAGGAAATCGAGTACTTTGGCGGCTACGCCGAGGAACTGACCATTGGCGACACCTATATGACCTCCGGTGTCGTCAGCATTGTGGGCAACGGCTATGCCTTCTACGGCGGAGCTCACCCGAGCAGCTACACCCAGGTCTGGAATTATGACCTTACCAGAGGAGAATTTATCACATTCGATACCCTTTTTGGATCTGAGAATCCCAATGGTGATGCTCTGAAATCTGCGCTTACCGACGCTATTTTCAGTGAAATCGAATCAGAAAATCTGAGTGAAGGCTATTTTGAGGACTATGCCAACGCAGTAAATGATCTTTCCTCCAATGCCGTCTTCTATCTGCGCGACTACGGAATGCTTATCAATTTTGATACCTACGTTCTCGCGCCCTATGCCATGGGGGCGCAGGGCTTTGCCATCCCCTATGAGACATTCTACAGTCTTCTGAGTGAGCATATCCAGTCGCTTCTGGATTACACCCCGGAAGCTTAATACTATTTTTTAATAAAATGCTTTAATTTTCAAGAAGGATGTGATATAATATAGCTGGGTGATAAAGATGGCATCAAGGTACAAATTCAGTAATACGGAAATAGCAGAAATAGAAGCTGTGCGAAAAGAAAACAAAAACAAACGTGCGGAAGCAAGATTGAAAGCACTCGAACTGCGTGCCAAAGGAAAGAGTTCGGCGGAAGTGGCAAAGGAAACCGGATTTCATCCTGCGTATGTAACGAAGTTAGTGCAGAAATACCGTGACGGTGGATTGGAAGCAATATCCGGTAATCACTATGGTGGAAATCGCCGCAATATGAGTGTTGAGGAAGAAGCAGAAATCCTTGCTCCATTCAAATCACGCGCAGAGAAGGGCGAAATGATTGAGATTAGCGAGATCAAAGCTGCGTATCAGGCTAAAGTTGATCATCCAATCGGAAACAGCCAAATATATTTTGTGCTGCATCGGCAAAATTGGCGTAAAGTCATGCCAAGAAGCAGGCACCCGAAGAAAGCCAGCGAGGAGGTCATTGAGACCTCAAAAAAATTAAAACTAAAGTCGAAGAGCTAAGGTGTTATGTAAATCGAAATGTGCGGCTAATGTTCGAAGATGAGGCAGGCTTTGGACGAATTAACAAGCCAAAGTACTGTTGGTGCGAAAAAGGAATACGTCCTTCGGTTCCATGCCACCACATAAGAGAATATCGTTATACATATGGAGCCGTCGAACCTGTCACCGGGGAATCCTTTTTCTTGATTATGCCCTTTTGCGATTCCGTCTGTATGAATGTCTTTCTAGCTGAGTTATCTAAACAATACCCAAACGATGTGATTTTACTGTGTTGCGATGGAGCTGCGTGGCATAAATCACAAAATCTGAATATTCCACCCAACATTGTGCTATTTTTTATTCCACCGTACACTCCTGAGATGAATCCAATCGAGCAGATTTGGAAAGAACTGCGAAAAAGCTTCCGCAATGAAGTGTTTGCTACTCTGGAAAAAGTGATGGATCGTCTATGCGAGGCAATTTGCAATTTGTCAAATGCGACTGTTCAAAGCATCACTGCACGTGATTGGATTATTAAAGCGTTTAATTAAATTTTAGTATAAGGCAGCAAAAAGGCAATATTTTCCCCCATTCCGGGCAAAGGCAATTGTCCGAAATGGGGGATTCCTCTTTTTATGCCGTTTATTCCCACCCGAAGCCCTTGAATACGGGGCTTCCGGTATATGCATGGGCCTGCTCCTCACCGCGAAGGACCCGCAGGACGCTCTCCGCCATCGCTTCCTGCTCATATTCCCCGGGGTAAACCGTAACAGGCGCAATCCATCCGCATCGCTGCACAACACCCTGCACAATATCCCGGAACCGAACGAGGCCGCCTGTCAGCAGGATCCCGTCAACCTGCCCCTCCAGCACTGCCGCCATTGCTCCGATGGATTTGCACAGCTGATAAATCATGGTATTCCAGATCGTCACTGCCTTTTGGTCTCCGCTGTCCACCAAAGCATGAACCGTATCGGCATTAGACGTGCCAAAGTGGCTGACGAATCCCCCGGAGCGGGAAAGCATGGTTTTTACCTCATCGACGGAATGTCCGTCTTCAAGATAGGTCAGCACCTCCATCACAGGAATGGAGCCAAGGCGGGTGGGCGTAAACGGGCCGTCTCCGCCGGCGCCCTCGGTGCTGTCAATCATTTTCCCATGGCAGTGTGCCGTGGCTGTAATGCCGCCGTCGATATGGCATACGATGAAATTGCACTGCTCATAGGTTTTTCCGAGTGTTTTTGCGTGAACGGCAGCTACCCGCTTCTGGTTGAGCACATGGGTCTGGGCGCGCCGGTAAAGTCCGGAAATTCCGGTTGGCCTGGCGTAATCGCACAGTTCATCAACATTGGTCGGGTTGACAGTGTACATTTTCCCGCCGTATTCCAGACACATCTCATATGCCAGCATGACGCCAAGCTTTGCAGGATGGTCACTGCCGCCAACGCCCGCCGCAGTATCTCTCACAAGTGCCTCGTCAATCTCCATCACGCCCGCACACTGGGGGTAAGCGCTTCCGCCCCGGCCGATAAATGCATCCATCTGGTCCGGTCCGATGCAATGCTCCTCCATGAACCGATCGATCACCGCCCGCCGCAGGGGCATCTGGTCGTTTACGGTCGGATAAGCCAGCAGCTCCGGCGCATCATGGAAAATACTTTCCGTAAATACATTTTTTTCGTTCTCAAAATAGCTCACCTTGGTAGAGGTGGATCCGGGATTGATGACCAGCATTTTGTAAACGCGTTCCATGGGAATTCTCCTTCGTACCTGCCAATTTTGGCAACAGTATACAATATTTGTATCTGAATTTCAAGCAACCTGCCCATCCATTGCCTGATTTGACACAAGCACTTTTTCTGTGTATACTTTAGAAATGAGGTGATTTCCATGAGCCGACGGCTGCGAATACTGCAGATACTCAATATATGGCGACTGTTCCCTGTATACATGATGATCTTCTCACTGCCGCAAAGCAGCAGAGAAATTGTCTTAGAAGAAATCCATCACTGGAAAAAATGTGATCTGCGAAGCGAAACAGGGCAATTTGACATTTTCTGTGCGCTGATGCTGGAGCGGCGGGAATACCGCACACTGCTGCAGTACCGATTGGGGCGGGAAAGCACACTGTGTGCAGAAATTGCAAAGCTTCTCTTCCCCGGGATGGTAAACCTCTCCATCAACACTGCCGAGCTTGGGCGCCGCTTTTTCCTGCAGCACGGATTTTCCACAGTCATTACCGCCAAAAGCATCGGCAGCGACTGCTGGGTCAATCAGCAGGTTACCATTGGCTATACCTTTGCACCGGAGCCCCCCGTCATCGGCAACGGCGTGACCGTCTGCGCCGGAGCAAAGGTCCTGGGGCAGATCACCATCGGCGACAATGCAATCATCGGTGCCAACGCCGTTGTGGTAAAAAATGTAGCCGAGAACGCCGTTATGGGCGGCGTCCCGGCTAAGGTCATCGGGGAAAATATCAATCATAAGCTGTATCCGCCTGCGTCAGACAGGCAGCCGTGCGGTTCGGCAGGCAAAACCCGGAATTAGCTTTCTCTCTATTGCGGGCAATGGACGGCAGTTATATCATTCCCGGCCGGGTTGTTGCCCCGGTCGGGCTTTTTTGTGCCGTTCCGGCTGTGCCTCTGCGCTATGATTTGTTTTCCTTTTCCGCAGTGACCTGTTTTTTTGCCCTGTGCCTGCGGATCTGATGGCGAACAATTGCAATCACTGCCCAGGCTATCAGCGCGATCACGACCAGATAGGGCAGATCAATGATGACACAGGCAATGAAATCTACGATAATCTGCCCGAGATCAGCGATGCTGTCGCTAAGTCCGTCCGTGACCTTCTCCCAGAAGCTTCTCTCCTGCACAGGGGTGTACTTTTCCACCTGCGTAATGCGTAAGTTTACCGTAGCATAGTTCACCTGGTTATCGTACAGGCGAAGGGCAGACGTATAATTTTCCAGCTGATAGCGCACCTCGGTCAGCCGCTCTTCAATTTCCAGCAGGTCGCTCATATTCTCCGCCTGCTCCATCAGTTCCAGCAGGCGTGTCTGCTCCGTCTCCAGTGCAGTCACACGGCCTTCCGTATCGGAGTAGCTGAGGGTGATGTCCTCCACATTGCGGCTGGATGATGTCACATTGGTCATTCCGGATACGTCGGCAGCAAATTCATCCGCCTGCTCGGCGGGGATGCGCACAGTCAGGTAGGCATAGCGTCCGCTGCCGGCGGAGGATGTTCCGCTGACACTCTGGCTCTCTGCGTAGCCGCCTAAGGACTGAATTTTCTCGGAAATCTGCAACAATGTGCTGTCTAAGTCCTCCGTCTCCATGGAAATGCTCATGGTAATGACCCATTTCCGGTTCTCCGGCAAGGGAATGGCACTGTCGGAATCGGCACTGTTCCCGGATGACAGTGCAGCGGTGCCTGCCGCCTCTTCGTACACAACGGCATCGTTGGCAGAGGGTGCAGCGGTCCGCTCAATGCTGATGTTCTCAGCCCGATTTGCACAGGCAGTCAGGCAGCAAACAAGGAGTACACAGGACAGCAGAAGTAAACATACCTTTTTCACTCTCATCAAAATTCCTCCTTCAATTTGGTTCCGCATTTTTATTTTAACCGAAATAGCCTGTCCCGTCAAACCTTTCGCGGACTTTTTACAATCAGGTTACAATTTTCCCCTATCACTTCTCATATTCGTCTGCGGAGCAGCCCCGCTCCCCGGACCGCCCGGACCGCAATTGTCGGAAATGCAAAGATTGCGGTTGCAAATGTCCAGGATTTTTTATATAATTTATCACACTGACAGGAGGGGTTGCGCTTGGCAAAGCTCTATTTTAAGTACGGTGCCATGGGCTCCAGCAAAACAGCTCAGGCACTGATTACAAAATACAATTACGAAGAAAACGACCTGTCCGTGTGGCTCTTAAAGCCCAGCGCGGACACCCGGGATGGGCAAAATATTCTGCGAAGCCGGATCGGTCTGGAGGCGGAGGTGGAAATTGTCCCGCCTCAGGCAAATTTAGAAGAGCTGTTTCTGAAGGAACGAGCGGGAAACTGCGACGTGATCATTGTTGACGAGTGTCAATTCCTCACCATGGAGCAAATTGACCAGCTCCGAACCATTGTGGATGAATATGGCATTCCCGTCATGTGCTTTGGCCTGCGCACAGACTTCCGCACGAAGCTCTTCCCCGGAAGCCTGCGGCTGATGGAGGTAGCCGACACCATTCAGGAGATCAAAACCATTTGCGACTGCGGCGCGAAAGCGACGGTCAACGCGCGTATCGACGCATCCGGCCACATCATCACAGAGGGCGCACAGGTAGTATTAGGAGGAAACGATACCTATATTGCCATGTGCCATAAGTGCTATATTCGCGGCATCCGGGAACGCAAAACGATTAAGCTTCACAACCACGCAGATGAAAAGTAATAAGGAGGGCGTATCATGAAAATCGAAGAAATTCTGTCCAAATGTGACCATACTCTGCTCAGCCAAGGTGCCACATGGGAGGAAATCCGGGCAGTGTGCGATGACGGCATCAAATACCATACCGCCTCCGTATGCATCCCCGCCTCCTACGTAAAGCAGGCAAAGGAATATGTAGGTGAAAAGCTTCCCATCTGCACCGTCATCGGCTTTCCGAACGGCTATGATACCACCGCCGCAAAATGCTTCATGGCATCCGACGCCGCTGCAAACGGAGCCGATGAAATCGATATGGTCATCAATATTGGCTGGGCAAAGGACGGCCTTTTCGACCAGATTCGTGATGAGATCGCCGCTGTAAAGGCGCACTGCCACGGCAGGCTCCTGAAGGTCATTATTGAAACATGTCTGCTCACAGATGAGGAAAAGATAGCGCTGTGCAAGGTGGTTTCCGAATCCGGCGCGGACTACATCAAAACCTCCACCGGCTTCAGCAAGGGCGGCGCAACCTTCCACGATGTGGAATTGTTTGCCTCGCATGTGGCTCCTCACGTAAAAATCAAAGCGGCAGGCGGCATTTCCAGTCTGGAGGATGCTGAGAAATTCATTTCTCTGGGAGCATCCCGCCTGGGTACCTCCCGCATTGTAAAGCTCGCAAAAGCAACGGAAACAGAACAGGAGTGAAAAATATGCTGAATACACCTACCCCCCATATTTCCGCAAAGCCCGGCGACTTTGGGAAGACCGTGCTGATGCCCGGCGACCCTCTTCGCTCCAAATTCATTGCGGAGCATTTTCTGAAAGACCCGGTCCTCGTAAACAACGTCCGGGGTGTACAGGGATACACCGGCACATATCAGGGCGTAAAGGTATCCGTTATGGCCTCCGGCATGGGCATGCCGGCCATCGGTATCTACTCTCATGAGCTCTTCAATGGGTATGGCGTGGAAAACATCATCCGCGTCGGATCCGCAGGCTCCATTCAGCCGGACGTAAAGCTGTATGACCTGGTGATCGGACAGGGTGCCTGCACTGACTCTAATTTTGCAAGTCAGTTTCACCTGCCGGGCACCTTTGCACCGATTGCCTCCTGGGAGCTTCTGCGCGAAGCAGTAAAAGCCGCAGAGGAAAACGGCGCACGCTATCACGTCGGCAATCTGAACTCCTCCGATGTCTTTTACGGCGACCATATTGGCGTGCCGGAGGGGCTTGACAGCGTATATGGTCTGCAGAAAATGGGCGTACTGGCGCTGGAAATGGAGGCGGCGGCGCTCTACATGAACGCAGCCCGCTACGGCAAGCGTGCCCTTGCCATCTGCACAATTTCCGACTCTATCGTAACCGGAGAGGAAACAACCTCCGAGGAGCGTCAGACTGCATTCACAACCATGATGAAGGTTGCGCTGGACGTGGCAGCCGCCATGGAGAATCGCTGAGGATATGATCAAAAGAATCTTTTTAATCGTCCTGGACTCCTGCGGTATCGGTGCCGCACCGGATAGCGAAGCATTTGGCGATATTGGCGTAAACACACTGCGCTCCTGCGCATCATCCGGAAAATTTTCCATGCCGAACCTGATTCAGGCAGGCCTTGGCAATATGGACGGCATCGATTATCTGCCGACGGCGGCACAGCCGACCTGCGCCGTGGCCCGCCTGCAGGAAGCATCCATGGGAAAGGATACAACCATCGGTCATTGGGAAATTGCGGGCATTGTCTCGCCGACACCGCTGCCGACATATCCGAATGGTTTCCCGAAGGAGATTCTGGATGCCTTTGAAGCGGCAACCGGGCGGGGAGTTCTGTGCAATCTCCCCTATTCCGGCACCGATGTCATTCGGGATTATGGTCTGCAGCAGAAGGAAACAGGAAAGTGGATTGTGTATACCTCTGCTGATTCCGTCTTCCAGGTTGCCGCCAACGAAGGGTGGATTCCCCTGGAAGAGCTGTACAACGCCTGCCGCAAGGCTCGAAAAATTTTAACCGGGAAGCACGGCGTCGGCCGCGTCATTGCGAGGCCGTTTATCGGCGAAGACCCGGAGCATTTCATCCGCACATCCAACCGGCATGATTTTTCTCTGGAGCCGCCAAAGGAAACCATGCTGGATGCCATCAAGGAAAGTGGACTGGATTGTCTGGCTGTCGGAAAAATTTTTGATATTTTTGCAGGGCGGGGCACAACCGAGCATGTATACAAT
>CAVIFH010000050.1:0-9994 GCA_963641615.1 bacterium
AAGTAATGTTGAACAAAAGGGTATAATTACCCTGTCTGTCTGTCTGTCTGTCTGTCTGTTAGAAATTCTCGCGAATGCCATTGTGATTGTCAACCTTTTTTCATAATTATCTTTCGAAAAAATTGTATCAAATAATAAAATTTAGTCAAGGCGTTTCAAAAAATTAAATTTTTTATTTTTTTGAAACGGTTAAATATATTCAGATTTGTACAATTTCTTATCACAAAAAAAAGCGTGCAAAATATGTTTCAATGGGGAAAAATAAATTCACATTCTGCGTTGACAAAAATAACGGCCCTGTTTTCTATCCTGATTTTCCTTCTTTATTATCCCGGTAACACTCTGATATGCGTAGTATTGATAGAAAATTAAAGGTATATGTCAAATCCCGGGGAATTTAGGATAAAAGCAAAAAGCAAAGTTACAATTTTTTTCATTAAATTTTCCTACTGAAAATAATTACTGCGTAATTATATCGGGAGTTGCGGATGTCAGGTCCAATTTATAAAATAAAAAAGCCACCGCAAATGGTAGCACCAGATAAGAAAACATTGAAAAAGTCAGTAAAATCAATGTTTTTTATGGTGCAAACACGGTGCGAAGTCAAGACAATCAAATACTGACAGGCTCAAAGGGCGTTGATATGCAAGTATCAGCGCCCTTTTCCTATACCCACAAGCCATAGGCATTGAAAACCTATGGCGTTTTTTTATACCCATTTTGAAGGAGGCTGGCAATGAAACTGACAGAAGCAGAAATGAGGATGGTGTTTCAGATTGAAAGTATCAATCAGAACGCTGCCCTGAATGAGATTTATATGACATGGCGTTATGCGCCGAACCCGGCAACAAAAGAAACGGCGGAAAGCCTTCTGAACAAGCTCCGTCCCATGTCGGATCAGGAGTGCATGGATTTGATACGCAAAGTGCAGGCCGAATACCATCTGCCGGAGAAGGCCCGCACCATCGGGGAAATGCTGGCAGAGGCCAGACAGCGATCTGGAGCGCAAAAGTTATCCGGCCATGACATTATGGCTTTGGAGCGCTTTGACCCGGCGACCAGACACATGATCGTTTTTGATATTCTTACCCATGACTCGCCTGTTTGCTGGAAGGGTGAGAAAATGCGCCTGTTCCTGACTGACGCCGAATACAGCAAGGCTTTGGAGAATCAGGAAAAGGGGCACATCAAAATCCGAAACCATGCGAAGGTGCTTTCCGGCGATCTCCACTATGACCATAAAGACCGTGAGAGGTAGGTAGTCAACTGAAAACTGTATCAAAATCAGTGGGATATCTTCTGTTTCTTCCTCTGTGGCTTGCGTTCTGAACAGGACGCGGATGTTTTCCCATGCGGGAGGCTACGGAGGCATACAGACGGATAAACCACTCAAAATCAACACTTTTTATTTTCACAGGAAGGAGGTGCGAAGATGGCTGTTTTTCGTATTGAAAAGACCCGTGATTATACGGTCATGTCGAACCATCACTTGAAAGATCGGACGCTGACTCTGAAATCCAAAGGGCTGCTGTCCATGATGCTGTCGCTCCCTGACGAGTGGAATTACACCACCAGAGGCCTTGCGGCGATCTGCCGGGAAGGTGTGGACAGCATCGGCGCAGCTTTGAAGGAGCTGGAAACACACGGATATATCCGGCGCACCCAGCTTCGGGATGAAAAAGGCAAGATCACAGATACCGAGTATGTCATTTACGAAACGCCTCAGTGTGAACCGCCGTCAAGCCCAGGTACGCCTTTACCGGGTACGGAAAAGCCATATACGGAAAACCCGGATATGGGTGTCCCAGATACGGCGGAACCGTGTACGGAAAACCCCGCACAATTAAATACTAATCAAACAAAGACTGATTTATCAAGTACGAAAGTATCAAATCCTATCCAATCAAATCCCCCTACCCCCGCAGGGGCAAGGATGGGAACGGATCGGATGGGAGCCAGAGAATGTTATCGTGAAGTGATTTTGGATAACATCGAGTACAGCTATCTGGTGCAGGACAGCCACATCGACCGTGAGCAGCTTGACGAGATCGTTGACCTGATCGTGGATACCGTGTGTTCTGCCCGCAAAGTCATCCGCATTGCCGGAGACGATTATCCGGCGGAGGTAGTAAAGTCCCGGTTTATGAAGCTGGACAGTTCCCATGTTCAGTATGTTATGGACTGCATGAAGGACAACACCACCTATGTCCGCAATATCAAGAAATATCTTCTGGCGGCGCTGTATAACGCCCCGACCACCATCAACAGCTACTATTCTTCCCTGGTGCAGCACGATATGTACGGGGACGGACAAAGGGGGCGAGGCTAAATGCAGGAGGAAGTAACGCGAGGTGCCGTGACGCTCATTGTTGACGGAGCCAAGCTAAGCGAGCAGGTCTTTGAAAAGGCCGTCAAAAAGTTCCTGGAGGAAATCCAGAAAAGCCAGAAGCCCAAAATCTACCGCGGCAGGCAGAGCCTTAAACAGCTTGCCAGCCAGAACGCCGGTCTTGCCAATATCGAGATCAGCGACAAGAATATCAAGGCTTTCTCCCGTGTAGCGAAGAAATACCATGTGGATTTTGCCTTGAAGAAAGACACCGCCGCAGAGCAGCCCCGTTACCTGGTCTTTTTCAAAAGCCGGGACGCGGATGCCATCACAGCGGCGTTCCAGGAGTTTGCCAGCCGCAAAATGAGCCGTGAGGAAAAGCCCTCTATTCGGGAACGGCTGACCCAGGCGAAGGAACAGGCGGCGGAGAAAGCAGAGCACCGTACCATTGACCGGGAGAAAGTAAAGGTCAAAGATCGGAGCGTGCAGAGATGAACATGAAAAAACTGTTTTTGCTGAACCTTCCGTATCTTCTGTTCGTATATCCCTTCGATAAGCTGGTACAGGCTTTCCGGCTTGCGCCCGGTGCTGACCTCTCCGGCAAGCTGCTCTCCATTGGGGACGGCTTCACGGCAGCACTTTCCTCCCCGTGGCTCAGTTTCCATCCCACGGACCTTCTGATCGGCATAGTCGGTGCGGCGGTCCTTCGCATGGCGGTCTACCTGAAAGGCAAGAACGCTAAGAAGTACCGTCACGGGATCGAGTATGGTTCTGCCTGCTGGGGTACGGCGGCGGATATCGCTCCCTACATGGACAAGGACTTTTTCCAGAACATCCCCATGACGCAGACGGAGCGGATCACGATGGCGAGCCGCCCGAAGCAGCCGAAGTATGCCAGAAACAAAAATATTCTGGTGATCGGCGGTTCCGGCATCGGCAAGACGCGGTTCTTCTGTAAGCCGTCGCTGCTGCAAGCCCATTCGTCCTATGTCTGTACCGATCCGAAAGGGACCTTGCTGCCGGAGATCGGCACTTTCCTGGAACGGAAGAAATACCGTATCAAGTGCCTCAACCTGATAAACTTCCGAAAATCCATGAAATACAACCCACTGGCCTACATTCGGTCAGAGAAGGATATCTTAAAGCTGGTGAACGCCCTGATTATGAACACAAAGGGCGAAGGCGAAAAATCTTCGGAAGATTTCTGGGTCAAAGCGGAACGCCTCTATTATTCCGCGCTAATCGGCTACATCTGGTACGAGGCCACGGAGGAAGAAAAGAACTTCATCACACTTCTGGACCTTATCAATGCCAGTGAAGCCAGAGAGGATGACGAGACTTATCAAAGCCCAGTGGACCTGCTCTTTTCTCAGTTGGAAGAACGGGAACCAGACCACTTCGCCGTCAAGCAGTACCGCAAATTCAAGATGGCGGCGGGCAAGACCTTAAAATCCATTCTCATTTCCTGCGGTGCCCGGCTTGCTCCCTTCGATATCAAGGAGCTGCGGGACCTGATGGAATATGACGAACTGGAACTGGATACCCTGGGCGACCAAAAGACGGCGCTGTTTGTAATCCTGTCGGATACGGACAGCACTTTCAATTTCGTGGCCGCCCTCATGTATAGTCAGCTTTTCAATCTGCTCTGCGACAAGGCGGATGACTTCTACGGCGGGCGGCTGCCTGTCCATGTCCGTCTGATCCTGGACGAGTTTGCCAACATCGGCCAGATACCGAACTTCGATAAGCTGATCGCCACCATCCGAAGCCGTGAAATATCGGCTTCTATTATTTTGCAGTCGCAGAGCCAGTTAAAGACCATCTACAAGGACGCGGCGGATACCATTGTCGGTAACTGTGACAGCACCTTGTTTTTGGGAGGCAAGGAGAAATCTACGCTCAAGGAAATTTCGGAGCTGCTGGGGAAAGAGACGATTGATCTCTATAACCAGTCCGAAAACCGGGGCAGTCAGGTTTCCCGTGGCCTCAGTTATCAGAAATTAGGAAAGGAGTTGATGACCCAGGACGAATTGGCAGTGATGGACGGAGGCAAGTGTATCTTCATGCTGCGGGGCGTGCGCCCGTTCCTTTCGGACAAGTACGATCTCACCCGGCACCCGAATTACAGATACACGGCCGACGCCGACCCTAAAAATGTCTTTGACATGGAACGGTACATGAAGAAGCAGCGTGCCGTGGTAAAGCCCACGGACACCTTCGATGTGTACGAGATTGACGCAACAACTTAACCCAAAATCAAAAACATTTTTTAGGAGGATTATTTTATGGAATTTTTCAACAGCGCAGTTGGTGTTTTGCAGACTCTCGTAGTGGCCCTGGGCGCAGGTCTTGGTATCTGGGGCGTTATCAACCTTCTGGAAGGTTACGGCCAGGACAACCCTGCTTCCAAAAGCCAGGGTATGAAACAGTTGATGGCCGGCGGCGGTGTCGCCCTCATCGGCATCACCCTTGTACCTCTGCTCTCCGGCCTGTTCGGTTGATCGTCCGGCGGTGATCGCTTATGGGCGGCATACTCGACAAACTCGATGAGTGGCTCCGAGGGCTGCTCATTGAGGGAATCACGGGAAACCTGTCGGGCATGTTCGATACGGTCAATACCAAAGTAGGCGAGATCGCCGGTGAAGTGGGACAGACGCCGCTGGCATGGAACAGCGGCGTCTTTTCTATGATCCGAAACCTCTCTGAAACGGTGATCGTTCCTATCGCCGGGGTTATCCTGACATTCGTAATGTGTTATGAGCTGATCCAGCTTGTGACAGAGAAAAATAATCTGCACGATGTAGATACCTGGATGTTCTTCAAGTGGATTTTCAAGACCTTCTGTGCCGTTCTCATTGTAACGAACACATGGAATATCGTCATGGGTATCTTCGATGTGGGGCAAAGCGTTGTGAACAGCAGCGCAGGTGTCATCATCGGGAATACCTCCATTGATATCAGCAGCGTCATCACGGATATGGAGGCGCAGCTTGAAGCCCTGGGCACGGGAGAATTGTTCGGGCTGTGGTTCCAGTCCCTTTTCGTAGGACTTACCATGAACGCCCTTTCCATCTGTATCATGCTTGTCATCTACGGCCGCATGATCGAGGTGTATTTGACAACTTCCGTTGGACCGATCCCACTTGCCACTATGACGAACCGGGATTGGAGCCATACGGGGCAGAACTACTTGAAATCCCTGTTTGCATTGGCGTTCCAGGCATTTTTGATCATGGTGTGCGTGGGAATCTACTCTGTTTTGGTACAGAGTATCGCCACGGACGGAAATATCTCAGGCGCGATTTGGGCCTGCATGGGCTACACGGTCCTGCTGTGCTTCGCCCTGTTCAAGACCGGCAGCCTCTCTAAGAGCCTGTTCGGAGCACATTAAGGAGGCTTGATAAATTGGCGTATGTAACCATTCCAAAGGATTTGACGAAAGTAAAATCCAAAGTGCTGTTTGGACTTACCAAACGGCAGCTTATATGTTTCGGAGCGGCGGCACTCATCGGAGTACCGCTTTTCTTTTTGCTCAGACGCGCGGCCAGCAACAGCGCCGCCGCGTTCTGCATGATTATCGTCATGCTCCCGTTCTTTCTGCTCGCCATGTATGAGCGGCACGGCCAACCCCTGGAGGTGGTGGCCGGGCAGGTCATCCGCTGTATGTTCCTGCGGACGAAGGAACGGCCTTACCAGACAAACAATTTCTACGCAGCCCTGGAGCGGCAGGCCCAGGTGGAAAAGGAGGTGAAAGCCATTGTTCAGAAAGCGAAAGCCAGAGCCGCAGGCACGGCAGGCGGCAAAACCAGCGGTAAAGCTCACCGCCGCAGAAAAGCGTGAGATCAGCCGTATCCTGGAAACTGCCAGAGGCGACGGCAAGGTACATTCCGCACAGGACACCTTACCGTTCCGCCAGATGTACCCGGACGGGCTGTGCAAGCTGGACGATCACACCTGGTCGAAGTGTATCGAGTTCGAGGATGTGAATTATCAGCTTGCAAAGCCTGACGACCAAACGGCAATCTTTGAAGCCCTCTGCGATATGTATAACGCCCATGACGCTTCTATCGGGATGCAGCTCTCCCTTGTGAGCCGCCGCATGAACCGGGAGGATTTTGTGAAGCGTATCGAGATTGCGGCGCAGGGAGATCACTTCGACCATATCCGTGAGCTTTACACGCAAATGCTCCGCAAGCAGCTTGAACGGGGCAACAACGGTCTTATCAAAACAAAGTACCTGACCCTTACCATCGAGGCACGGGACAGCAAAACCGCACGGGCACGGTTTTCCCGGATCGTCATGGACGCTCTCAACCATTTCAAGGTCATGGGCGCCCTGGCAAAAGAACTTGGCGGCAAGGAGTGGCTGGAAATGCTCCACGGCATCCTGCACCCGGACGGGGAACGGTTTGCCTTTGAATGGAGCTGGCTTGCCCCTTCCGGCCTGTCGGTTCAGGATTTTATCGCACCTTCTTCCTTCCGCTTCGGTGAAGCACGGAAGTTCACAATGGCAGATAAATTCTGTGCCGTGTCCTTTCTGCAGATCAGCACACCGGAAATGGATGACCGTATGCTCACCGAACTGCTGGATACGGACAGCGGGCTGCTTGTCAGCCTCCATATCCGCAGTATGGACCAGAATGAGGCAATCAAAACGGTTAAGAGGAAGATCACCGACATTGACAGTATGAAGATCGACGCACAGAAAAAGGCGGTGCGGGAAGGTTTCGATATGGATATCATCCCCACCGATCTTGCCACGTACGCAGGCGAGGCAAAGAACATCCTCCGTGACCTGCAAAGCAGAAATGAGCGAATGTTCCTGATGACCTTCCTGGTGGTGAACTTTGCAGACAGCAGGCAAAAGCTGGAGAATGACCTTCTCCGTGCGGCAAGCGTGGCGCAGAAATATAACTGCTCCCTGGTGCGTCTGGACTTCCAGCAGGAGGACGGCTTTGTGTCGGCTCTGCCCCTGGGTGTCAACCGCATTAAGATACAGCGTGGGCTTACCACTTCGGCGGTGGCGGTGTTCGTTCCATTCACCACGCAGGAGATTTTCCACGGCGGCGAAGCTCTCTATTACGGGCTCAATGCCACATCCGGCAATATGATCCTTGCCGACCGAAAGAAGCTGAAAACGCCCAACGGCATGATCTTAGGTACACCCGGCAGCGGCAAGAGTTTTTCCGCAAAGCGTTCTATCGTGGGCGTGTTCCTGAACACAAAGGACGATATCCTGATCTGCGACCCGGAGGCGGAATATTTTCCGCTGGTGAACCGTCTGGAAGGCCAGGTCATCAAAATCTCTCCAACCAGCACGCAGTATGTGAACCCTATGGATATCAACCTCAATTACAGTGAGGATGCCGCATAGTAATAACTGTATTAGTAACCACTTTACGACACAGGATATTGCTATAGCGGCTCTTTTTGTACCCAAATGACAGCAGCAATAGGAAAAGGAGCGCTTAGCTTATGGAAAATAGAAATTATACCTATCTCACCAGACGTGTGGGATCTACTAACTTTAAAGTGAAGGTTTTCTTCAGCGAAGATGATGGGGAGTCCTTTGAAGACAAAATGATTCGGCTGATTTCCAATCGACTGATCACATTAGAGAATCTGTGTCAGGGAAAGGAGGCCGAACCGAGAGGAGCGGCATAAATGAACAGAGGAAACGAGAATAAGATCACAGCTCTCTACGAGCGATTATCCCATGATGATGAGATGCAGGGCGACAGCAACAGTATTGCCAATCAGAAGAAGCTCTTAGAGGCTTTTGCCAGGGATCATGAACTGGACAATATTCGTCATTATACAGATGATGGCTGGTCCGGCGGAAACTTTGACAGGCCCGCTTGGAACCAGATGCTGCAGGATATTGAACAGGACCGGATCAGCACTGTACTGGTCAAGGACATGAGCCGTGTGGGCCGAGATTATCTGCAGGTGGGCTTTTATACGGAAGTGGTATTTCCAAAACAGAATGTACACTTTATCTCCGTGGCAAATGGTGTGGACAGTGATCATCAGGAGACCAGTGAATTTGCCCCGTTTCTGAATGTATTAAACGAATGGTATCTGAGAGATATCAGCAAGAAAATCCGGGCAACCGTCCAGCTGAAGGCAAAGGCCGGAAAGCCCATCACCAACAAAACACCCTATGGCTATCAAAAGGATCCGGCGAACAAACATCATTGGATCGTAGATGAAGAAGCTGCGGAGATCGTAGCACGTATCTATGAGATGTGCCTGGAGGGCAAGAAAGTAACAGAGATTGCAAGGATCCTGACGGCAGAGCATCTGCCAACACCATCGCAATATCGCGCCCTGAAAAGCCAGGGCAAATGCAAGACACCGAAATATCCCTACACATGGAACAGCAGATCCATCAAGGATATTATCAACAATCCCGTCTATGCCGGTTCAACAGTTAACTTTCGGACCGAGAATGATTCCTACAAGTCAAAGTATCGCAGCAAGAAAGATATTTCAGAATGGCAGATTATAGAGGACACACATGAGGCCATTGTCAGCAAGTCAGACTGGCAGAAGGCGCAGCGGATGCTGGAGAAAAATACAGCCAGTTACATGGCCAGTAAGAAATATGCTCATCCACTGGAAGGATATCTGTACTGCGCAGACTGCGGATCTCCCATGTACTATCAGCATTGCAAGGCAAGTCCTATCAAGGATGCCGAAGGCAATCCAACAGGAAGGATGACCAATGAGCAGGATTATTTTCTTTGCTCAGGCAATGTTGGAGCCAGAAATCGTGGAGAGAAGAAATGCACCAGGCATCATGTAAGGACTGATGAATTATCGGAACTGATCCTGACACTCCTTCGTGAAATCAGTACTTATGCAGAGTTTGATTCTGATCGGTTTACACAGGAAGTTTTGCAGCTATCCTTGCCGGTAAAGGAAATCCCTGCAGAAGATATTTCCCTTCAGATTTTGCAGCTCAAGAACAGGAGCTGTGAGATAGATGATGCCATCCAAGCACTCTATGAAGATTATTTTGCAAGCAAGGTAACGGACGAAAAATTGGAAAAGGAAGTGGTCCGATATGAGGCTGAGCAGACGGATCTGGAGAGAAAGATCAATCAGCTGGAGCAGGGAAAAAATCATACGGATGCCAAGCAGGCTGATGTGGAAACATTCCTTCACCTGGCAAAGGAGCAGGCAGGATTCTCGGAGCTGACCGCTGATGTGCTAAAGCTTTTTGTGGAGAAAATCCTTGTTCATGAAAAGGACTGGAGCACAGGAGAGAAGGAACAGGAAATAGAAATCCACTTTAATTACATTGGAAATTATCAGCTTCCACAGCCGGAGATCACACCGGAGGAGGCCATTAAGCTGGAGAAGAAACGCCAGCGCAAGATGACAAGAAGAGCCAAACGTGTGGCCTATTGCCGTAAGTGGAACGCTGCTCATAAGGATAAAAAATAGAACTGGAGGAAACGCAGATGACGAATGGAAAGATTATCGCACTGTATGAAAGATTATCCCGTGATGATGAACTGCAGGGCGACAGCAATTCAATTATTAACCAAGAGTTAATATGTAAAGGGTGGTTTCTACCATCTAATACATATGACTGCGGCTCATTTGTGGTGAATGGAAAAGCAGTTGTAGGAAAGGAGTCAAAAAGTCTTATAACCGCTG
>CAVIFH010000051.1:0-9838 GCA_963641615.1 bacterium
GTCAGCCTGATCGGCTGACAGCTTCCTCTAGGAGGAAGCCTTCCGCCGCGGCGGGGAGCAGAAAATTCCGGGGCTGTTTGTCCGACGGCAATCTGCAGTGACGATACAGGAAAGTGGGGAATGTTGTATGCCCAGAAGGAAACTGGTTGACTTATCAAGAGCAAAGGAGTTTCTTGAGAAATTTTGTGAGAAAGAGTATATTCCGTTTGAAGAGGCGCAAAGGGGAGCTTACAATGGAACCAAGCTATGAATTCTGCCGTCTTTGTCCCCGCGAATGCGGCGTAAACCGTGCAGCCGGGGAGAAGGGCTTCTGCGGCTGCGGCGCGCAGGCCCTGGTTGCCAAAGCCATGATTCACAAGTGGGAGGAGCCCGCGCTTGCCGGGGAAGGCGGCAGCGGTGCCATTTTCTTCGGCGGCTGCACCCTGCGCTGCTCCTTCTGCCAGAATGCTGCCATCAGCGCTGTGCCCTGCGGCAAGGCGACTGACAGCGATGGTCTCCGGGCAGTCATGGAGGATCTGATTGCCCGCGGGGCAGAAAATATTGACCTTGTGACCCCCACGCATTTTCTGCCGACAATTTTGCCGGCGCTGGAGCGGAAGCTTCCGGTGCCGGTGGTGTATAACTGCGGCGGCTATGAAAAGGCAGAAACGATCCGGGAGCTGCAGGGAAAAATTGACATTTACCTCCCGGATTTAAAATATGCCGACGCAGGAATTGCCTCTTCCCTGTCCGGCGCTCCGGACTACTTTGAAGCCGCGTCATCGGCCATCACGGAAATGGTGCGTCAGGTCGGTGCGCCCCGGTGGCACGACGGCAGGATGACACGAGGCGTCATTATCCGCCACCTGATTTTGCCGGGACAGATTGAAAATTCGCTGCGGGTGCTGGACTGGATCGGCGAGCATTTTTCCCCGGGGCAGGTGCTCGTCAGTCTGATGCGGCAATATACACCCATGGGAAATCTTCCGGCCCCCTACAATCGCCGAATTACAGATGAGGAATACGAAGCGGTACTCAGCTGGATGTACTTAAATGACCTGGACGGCTTTACCCAGGAGGCAGAGTCCGCCGACAGCGGCTTTATTCCGGATTTTTAAAGCCCGCGGCTTTTCTCCCCTCCATTTCATAAAATCGCAATATATGCCCTGTAGAATCAGCGTAAAACTTGGGCAACCCCGCACAATTCGTCTGCGGCCTTCGCCGGATCTTTTGCCCCAATCCTGCTGTTCAGAAAACTTAAAATACATACAGTATTCCTGCGTTTTCTGAACTTTGTCTTGAGGCAAAATCTCTCGGTGAATGCTCTTGCCTCATTGCGCGGTATTGCCCTTGAAATTAAGCAAAGCATGGATTATAATATATTTCTATTATGCGGAAAGGGGCAGATACGTCATGGCGGATCAGCCGGAAATGCGCGAACGCAGGCGGATGCGGCGCGAAGAGCAAAATAAACGCCGCAAACGGCAGCAGCGCAAGATCCGTATGGGATTGGGGGCTGCCGCAATTATCCTGGCGCTTGTATGCGGGGCACTTTTCTATTTTACGCGCAGTGCCGAAGATTCTGCTTCTGCCGCCAGTGTGAGCACGCAGCAGACGGAGGCCGCGCCGACAGCTGCCCCCACAGAGGAAACCAAAGCTGCCTACAATCCAATCACCACCATCCATATCCGCGCCGCCGGTGACCTGAACATTACCGATTCCGTGGTAGATTCCGGTTTGAGCGCAGGCGGATACGACTATACCCGGGCATTTCAGGATGTGGCCAGCACCCTTTCCAGTGCAGATCTCACGGTGATGAATCTGGAGGGAAATATCTGCGGCGAACCCTACGGCACCGCCAGCACATCCGCGCCCAATCGATTGCTCACGGCCCTGCGCAGTGCCGGTGTGGATATCCTGCAGGTTGCCAATTCCTGCACCATCAATAACGGCCTGATCGGCCTGAACTCCACTTTGCAGTCCATTCGGGCCGCCGGAATTGAGCCGGTCGGGGCCTATTCCAGCACCGCCGAGTTCAACAAAAGCAAGGGCTACACCATCTGCGAGGTGCAGGGCCTGCGTATCGCGGTGGTTGCATTTACGAAGGGACTTGGAGGCCGCGCCCTTCCCGACGGAAGCGACGGCTGCGTGAACCTGCTGTATACAGACTACGAAAGCACCTACAAGAAGGTTGACACGGCGGGCATCACGAAAATTCTGAACAATGTCAAGTCGGAAAAGCCGGATTTCATCATTGCGATGCTTCACTGGGGCAGTGAAAACAACGATACCATCAGCAAAACCCAGGAATCCATCATCACCCTCCTGAAGAAAAACGGTGTGGGGCTGATTCTGGGCACCCACCCGCATCTGGTGCAGGAGATTGCCTATGATGAATCTGACGGCACGCTGGTCGCCTACTCCCTTGGGGATTTTTACGGTGACGGGACCCGGGGCGGAACGAATTATTCCATCGTGCTGGATGTGGAAATTACAAAAGATTCCGAAAATAATACCACAAAGGTGACGGGATACAGCTACACCCCGATTTATACCGTTACCGGAAGTCAGTCGGCAGATGGTTTCCAGCGCGTTGTCCGCATTGATCAGGCAATGCAGGCATACGACGGCAACTATGTAGATAAAATCACGGCATCCTGCTACTCTGACATGGCCTACTCCCTGACGCGTATCGCCTCCAGAACCAGCGGAAATGGTTAAGCTTTCAGGGCAGTTCAAAGCAGAAGCAGGAAAGAAGGCAGACAATGAGGATTCTCTTCGACAGTAAAAAAGAGGAATTTAAAACACCATTTGGGTGCGTCGTCCCGGGTGAAACGGTGACGCTGCACCTTCACATTCCTACCTCTGTAGCCACACGGCGCGCAGAGGTAGTTCTGTGCTATGAAAACGGTGCTGTGGCCCGCTGCATGGAAATGTACCGGGCAGAGCAGCTTGGAGATTATGACATCTACCGGGCGGAATTTTCCCTTTTCGCCCCGGGGCTTCACTTCTATTACTTTCAGATTCACGATCCGAACGGGATGTTTCGTCTCTTCAAGCAGGGAGACGGCACAAATATGGAAGAGGGCGGCATGTGGCAGCTCAGCTGCATCAGCGCGGATTACACCACCCCCGCGTGGGCAAAGGGTGCGATCATCTACCAGATTTTCCCGGATCGCTTTTTTCGCAGCGGGGAATGCGACCTGACCGGAAAGCTCCGGCCGTACCGCATCCACGACCGCTGGGAGGAAGATGTGGACTGGCGTCCCGACGAAAACGGCGTGATTCAGAACAACGATTTTTACGGCGGAAATTTTCAGGGCATTATCGACAAGCTGGACTATATCGCCAGCCTGGGCGTCACCATCATTTACCTGAACCCGATTGGGAAAGCCTACTCCAACCACCGCTATGATACGGGCGACTATAAAACGCCGGATCCCATGCTCGGTACTCAGGAGGATTTTCGCCGCCTGTGTGACGCCGCTCACACCCGGGGAATGCATATCATCCTGGACGGGGTCTATTCACACACCGGCTCAAACAGCCTGTATTTTGACCGTAATCGCACCTTCGGCGGAAATGGTGCCTATTGCAGCAAGGAATCTCCCTACTACAACTGGTATACCTTCTATCAATGGCCGAACAGCTATCAATCCTGGTGGGGCTTTGATACGCTGCCCACCGTGAATAAAATGCACCCGGATTTCATTCGCTATGTCATTACGGATGAGGACAGCGTTGTTGCCCACTGGCTTCGACTTGGGGCTGACGGGTTCCGCCTGGATGTTGCGGATGAGCTGCCGGACGAATTCATCCGGATGCTCCGGGACCGGATCCGGCAAATTAAGCCGGATGCCCTGCTGGTAGGTGAGGTCTGGGAGGATGCCTCCAACAAAATCGCCTATGACAAGCGCCGAAGCTATTTCACAAACGCCGAGCTTGACAGCGTCATGAACTATCCCTTCCGCACAGCCATTGTGAATTTTGCCCGCGGGCAGGACAGCGGCGAAGGGTTCCGCGAAACGGTGATGTCCATTGTGGAAAACTATCCGGCACAGGTCACGGCATGCAACATGAATCTGCTGGGAACCCATGACACCGCCAGAATTCTGACGGCGCTGGTGGACGACTTTGACGGAAGCCGGGAGGAAAAAGCAAGCCGCCGCCTCAGCAAGCACCAGATGGAAGTTGCCCGGGAGCGGCTGATGATTGCCTCCTTCCTGCAGTATACCCTGCCCGGTTCTCCGAGCCTGTACTACGCGGATGAGGCGTGCATGGAGGGATATCGTGACCCATTCAACCGCCGCACCTACCCATGGGGGCGGGAGGATCCGGATTTCCTCGCCCACTACCGGCGCCTCGGCCGGCTGCATGCGGACAATGCGGCACTCCGGACGGGAGATATCCAATTCCTGACGGCTGCAGACTGGCACCTGGCCTTTACAAGAAGCTGTCCGGAGCAGAAACTCACTATTTATGTAAACCGCAGCATTGACACATGGACAATTTCCCCCGGACATGTAATTTATGCGGTGAACATGCACACAGCGGCGGCAGATCTGCTGACACTCGGGCCAAAGGGCTTTTGCATCGTGGAGGAATGATGGAGACAGAAAAATTCATTTCCGGATACTGCCGTCAGCTTGACCAAAGCCGCATGGTCTGCATTGTTTTGGATAGCGGAAAGCTGGAGGAGTGCGACTGCTGCTTCGGAAACTGCATTTACGAAGACGAATGTCCGGTAGCAGCCCAGATTCGAAGGGCAGTAGAGTAAAAATAGAACGGGTAGAGCCGCATCCAGAGGATGAGATTGCAGAAAGCGCCGTCTTGTGGTATGCTGTTTCCATGCAATGAAAGGAGCGACTGAAAAATGACAGAATTTCGCTATGATACGCAGCTTTTAATAGAAGGCCATGATCTGGATGAGGACGCCATCAACGATTATTTTGTAGAAAACTTCAAAGGGGACTGTCTTCTCGCCGTAGGGGATGAGGACCTGATCAAAATTCACTACCACACCAATGAGCCCTGGAAGGTGCTGGAATACTGCGCCACCCTGGGCGAAATCTACGACATTGTGGTAGAAGACATGGATCGGCAGTCCAGGGGCCTGAAGGGATAAACGTGCCGCAAATGATCAGATTTAACAATGATTACAATCGCGGAGCCTTTGAAACGGTACTGGAAGCACTGGTTAAAACCAATGCCGACAGCTATGCAGGCTACGGCGAGGATGTATGGTGCAGCAGAGCCGAGGCCGACATAAAAAAGCTGATTTCAAAAGAAGATGCCCTGATAAAGTTTATTCCGAATGCGACACAGGTCAATTTTGTCGTCATCTCGGCGGCGCTCTCCCCGGTGCAGAGCGTCATTGCGGCGGACACCGGGCACATCAACGGCCACGAGGCGGCATCCATTGAGCACACAGGGCACAAAATCCTCGCGCTGCCAAACACGGACGGGAAAATCAGCGCACAGCAGATTTCCGCCTGCGCGGCGGAATATTACGGCGGCAATACCCCGGAGTATCTGACAGAGCCCAAGATGGTGTACCTCTCCTTCCCGACCGAAAAGGGAACACTGTACTCAAAGCAGGAGCTGACCGCAATTCACGAGGTCTGCAGACAATACGGCATGTATCTGTTTGTGGATGGTGCAAGAATGGGGTACGGTCTGGGGGCGCAGTGCAATGACCTGACCCTGAGGGATTTTGCCGAGCTGACAGATGTATTCTATATCGGCGGCACAAAGTGCGGCGCACTGTTCGGTGAAGCCGTGATCATCAGCGCACCGTCCCTGCAGTATCGCTTTAAAGCGCATATGAAGCAGAACGGAGCCGTGCTGGCAAAGGGCTGGCTGATGGGCCTGCAATTTGCGGTCATGCTCGAAAACGGCGCGTATTTTGAAAAGGCGAAACACGCCGACGCCCTTGCAATGCAGATAAAGGAAGCCTTCGCGAAAAAGGGAATCCCATTCTGGGTTGAGAGCTTTACCAACCAGCAGTTTGTGATATTATCCGGCCGTCAGAAGGAAATCCTTTCTCAAAATTATATTTTTGAAGAAATGGGCACCGCTGAACACGGAACGATTGCCCGGTTCTGCACAAGCTGGGCAACAAGCCGGGATGAAGCGGATGCGCTGATCGCGGATATTGCGGCACTGCCTGAATGATTCCAAAAGAGTTGACCGCCAATGCGGCATCTCAGCATAAGCAATAGGGCCCCCAGATGTTGGATTTCCGTCCGACATTCGGGGGCCATTATGCTATTATGTTCAAAATAAGCGGTGAAAGAAACTCATTTGCTTTCTCGATGTCAGCTTCTCCCCGCTCATGGAATCAGCAATGCCTTGATGGTTTCGATGGTGCTCAGGATCTGATACTTGATCCCAAAAACCGCGTCGCGGTACTCCAGATATTCGCGCTTGATATGGTCCAGCAGCGGATAGACATACTGCTCGGTCTCATCCACGTACTCAATCAGCTTCTTCCTGGAAAAGGATGACGCCATGGTGGAAACGTTGTTGCAGCGGTCAAGAGCCTTCACAATGCAGGCGCAGGAGTCTGACTTGATTCCCTCGTAATACTGCACCGTTGGCTGCCCCTCATATTTAGTCAGGAGGGCAACGGAATGCCGGATGCCTGCGGCGCACCTTATCTTCTCTTCCCGTGGAAGAAAAGGGCAAGCATTCCCGGGCCCACATGGGCTCCGGTAAAGGGCTCATGGGGGGCAATGATCAGCTCTCCCGGCTCGGCCGCCTCCCGCACAAGCTGAGCAAGCTGCTCTGCCTCTTCCGGGCAGTCCCCGTGGGAAATCGCCACACGCTGCGAGGAAGCGTCCTCAACACGATTGCGGTATTCCTCCACAATGGACGCAATGGCTCTTTTCCTGCCGCGGTGCTTGCTGCACGCGGTAATATGCCCGGTGGTATTTCCCCAGAGGACAGGCTTGATATTCAAAACCGAGCCGATCATCGCCGTCGCACCGGAAACACGCCCTGTCCGCTTCAGGAAATTCAGATCATCTACCGTAAAGAACTGCAGCGTGTGATGGGCATCCTCATCCATGATATCGGCAACTTCCTTTGCGCTTTTCCCGGCTGCGCGCAGGTCCGACGCCTTGCAGGCCATAAGGCCAATGCCGAAGCCCGCACCCAGGGAGTCAACCACGCGAACAGTCCGCTTGGGGAACTCCTCCTGCAGCTCCTGGGCGGCGATGATTGCCGCCTGACAGGTTCCGCTGATGCCGGAAGACATGGAAAAATACAGCACATCCTCTCCCTGGGCAAGCACAGGCCGGAAGGAATCTTCAAAAAGCTGCGTATTGAGCAGACTGGTCTGCACCCGCACGCCATGGCGCAGCTTGTCGTAATATTCATGGGCGTCAAAGGTATCCAGGCTGCCGTTATATGTGCTCGGCACGCCATCCACCATGTAAGAGCAGGGCAAAATGGAAATATTCAGCTCCTGCAGTTTTTGATCCGGCAGATTGGCACTGCCGTCTACGAAAATGTGAAAAGACATGGTATTTTATTCCTCCTG
The DNA here is from genome assembly GCA_963641615.1 of bacterium. Classification (GTDB taxonomy): domain Bacteria; phylum Bacillota; class Clostridia; order Oscillospirales; family Oscillospiraceae; genus Faecousia. Next base: position 7,523 of record CAVIFH010000051.1, read on the forward strand.
ATGTAAAAACGCCGTGAAAGATGCTTGAAATATTTGGGAATATTATAAAGGACCGTTTTGGAAATGTAAATAGAAAAGCGTGCCGCTTCGCGTGAAGCGGCACAAGTGTGGATTTAGAATTGCCGGAATCTACCGCAGGTTGAACTCTACCGGCGGTAGAATTCGCAAAAAATTCCGTTTCCACCGGAAAATCAAATTTTAATGCTCTCCTGACTCGCCTGTACCGCTGCTCTGGGGTGCTTTGGGTTTTCTCCGGCGGAAATTATTATTCCGGCGCGGTTTGCGATTTTCGGCGGGAGCTGCCCCATTTGCCGGCGCCTCCTGGGCCGCCTGTCCGCCCTGCTCGGGCGATGCATTGCCTTGGGGAGCAGACCTGCGCTGGGGGCGCGGGCCGCGTTTCGGACGGCCGGAGGCTGCACTCTGCTGCCTGCCTTCCCGCGGGGTATCTGCAGCAGCCCTTTCTCCCGCTTCCTGCACATTTTTGCCCTTTGCCTGCTCCGGTTTTGCCTGAGCACGATCCCCGGCGTTCTCCGGACGCGGACGGCGAGGACGCTCACGGCGGGGCCGACGCTCCGCTTCCCGTGTTAATTTGGCAGGAGCATCAGTCTGATCTGCGGGCTGCTCTTTTTCCTGCACGCTCTGCTCATCCGCAATGGATTCGTCACTGTACCGGAAGCGAATGGCCTCCAGAACCGGCGCACTCTCCTCTTCCTTTTTCCGAACCTGCTTTCCGTTTCCGGAGACAGGCGCAAGGTCCGCCGGAATCGGCGCGTCATTTTTCCGGGCTTTCCCGCTCCGGAGCACCGCAATCTCTTCATTGGCAAAGGAGGAAACCGTCTCCGGGTTGCTCTCCATCTGCACCTTCACGCGCTGGCGCAGAATGTCCACCCCAACGACCGTTCCCCTTCCCTCGGGGGTGTCCACAAAGGAATCCGGCTTCGGGCTTGAACGAATGAGGCTTTCATAGGTATCCTGCTCATATTTCAGGCAGCACATCAGCCGTCCGCATGTGCCGGATATTTTCGTCGGATTCAGGCTCAGGCTCTGGGTCTTGGCCATTTTAATGGATACAGGCTGGAAATCATCCAGGAAGCTCGCACAGCAGAAGGGTCTTCCGCAAATGCCGAGTCCGCCGACCATTTTGGCCTTATCACGTACCCCGATCTGCCGGAGCTCAATGCGGGTGTGAAATACGCTTGCCAGGTCCTTCACGAGCTCGCGAAAATCCACCCGCTCATCTGCCGTGAAGTAAAAGAGGATCTTGCTCCCGTCAAACGCGCACTCCGCGGAAACGAGCTGCATATCCAGAGAATGGGCACTGATTTTCTGGGCACAGACTTCATAGGCACGGCGCTCTTTTGCGCGGTTCTCCGCATTGATTTTCTCGTCCTGCTCATTTGCATGGCGGAGAATTTTCCGCAGGGGCGCAACAGCCTCATTTGCCTTAATGATATGGTTCTCCCCCGCGCAGATGCCAAACTCGATTCCGCGGGCGGTATCCATAATCACATGCTCACCGGGCAGGAACTTTTCCCCCGCCGGATCAAAATAATATACCTTCTGCCCCGGGCGAAACTGGACATCTACAACCTCCAGTGTTTCCTCCACGGCAGGATTTACTTGCTCTTCCATCAATTAACTCCTTATATCTTTGGCTTCTCCCCTGCCGGATTGCCCCCTGCATTCTGCGCATCCGGTCAATTCGGCAGAGACGCCCTATGCAGCCATCCCTATTTCTGCGGCATCTGCAGCTCCATCTCCAGATAGCCGCACACGGAACCGGGGGAAACATTGCTCTCCAGATAGAGCACAGCTTTCTTCAGGGCATCCAGTATCTTTTTCAGCTCCGCGCTGGAATAAACCGACGCAAGGCTGCGCCCCGCAGAGGAAACCGCGTTTAATCCGGCCCGGCTGATCATGGCATTCTCCACGATCAGGGCCCAACTGCTGAGCAGGGACTCCAATGGGTCACGCTTCCATTTTTCCAGCGGCACAAAGCAGGTAAGCAGAAGCACGCTGTCCCGTTTGGAAAGGGCTTCCAGGAAGCTTTCTGTCTGGGGCGGAACCGTATTTTCCTCGCTCAGAAGCTCCTTGGCCTGCCCCAGGATTCCGCCGCTTCGGACATACGCCGCATTCAGCGCCGCTTCCGCTTCCTTCGGGAACGCCTCCTTAAGTGCAGCCAGCATGGTTTCCCTCCGCAGAGGCTGCAGGCGAAGCTCCGTGCAGCGGGACCGGACCGTCGGCAGCAGCTTATAGGGGTTATCCGCAAGGAACATGAAAATGCCGTAATCCGGCGGCTCCTCCAGCACCTTAAGC
>CAVIFH010000052.1:0-9802 GCA_963641615.1 bacterium
GTATACAGCCTTAGAGCATAAATGCCCCAAAGTCATTTGATGAATAAAAAACCGGGTGGACATGCTGCAAAATGGATGCAGCGTGAATCCACCCGTTTTTTATGAGATGTTTTACTGAATCACACGAACCTTCAGCACACCGTCGATTTTCTTCAAATCATCAGCGGTGTTCGCGGGGGCTGCATGGTCAAGGTCAAGCATGGTCACCGCGTACTCGCCCCGGCTCTTGTTCATCAGACCGGCGATATTGATCCCCTCTGCAGCGACAGCGGCTGTGAACCGGCTGAGGGAATTGGGAATGTTGCGGTGCAGGATGCAGATACGTGCTGCGGAGGTGCATACACCCATATCGCAGTTCGGGAAGTTTACGGAGTTGATGATGTTTCCGTTTTCCAGATAGTTCATCATTTCCGTTACAGCCATCTTGGCGCAGTTGTCCTCGGATTCCTCTGTGGATGCGCCCAAATGGGGGATGGCAATGCATCCCGGCATGGAGGCAGTTTTGTCATTCGGAAAATCGGTCACGTACCGTGCCACCTTGCCGGAAGCCAGCGCCTCTGCCATAGCGTCGTCATCCACAAGCAGATCCCGGGCAAAGTTCAAAATGATTACGCCGTCTTTCATGGTAGCGATGGTCTCCGCATTGACCATCTTCTTGGTATCGTCCAGCAAAGGCGTATGCAGGGAAATGATATCGCAGTTCGCGAAGATATCCTCCCGCTTATTTACGCGGACGATCTGGCTATCCAGATGCCATGCGGCATCGATGGAAATAAACGGATCGCACCCGTAGACCTCCATGCCCAGCCGGCGCGCGGCGTTTGCAAGAGGACCGCCGACCGCACCCAGACCGATGACACCGAGCTTCTGCCCGAGCATTTCATGGCCGGCAAACTGGGATTTCCCTTTTTCTACTTTTTTCGCAACGTCCGGCTCTCCGGAGATGGACTTTACCCAGTTGATGCCGCCAATGACATCCCGGCAGCCAAGGAGCAGTCCGCACAGCGTCAGCTCCATGACGCTTCGTGCATTGGCACCCGGCGTGTTGAACACAACAATGCCCTGCTCCGCGCACTTGCTGAGGGGAATATTATTCACACCTGCACCGGCTCTTGCAATTGCCAGCAGATTTTCAGGCAAATCCATATCATGCATGGCTGCACTGCGCACGAGCAATCCGTCAGCCGCTTCCAGACTGTCGGTCAGACGATAGTTTTCCTTCCAGAGGGCGGTACCCTTTGCGGAGATTTTATTTAAATAATGAATCTGATACATTTCTGCTCACCTTTTCCCGGCTGCCCAATAATCAGCCGTTTTTCTTCTCGAAATCTTCCATGAAGGAAACCAGCGCCTCTACGCCGGCCTTCGGCATGGCGTTGTAGATGCTGGCCCGCATTCCGCCCACGGAGCGGTGCCCCTTCAGATTCTTAAGACCGACGGCATCGGCCTCCGCCACAAATTTTGCATTCAATGCGTCATTTCCGGTAACGAAGGTTACATTCATCAGGGAACGATCCTTCTTTTCGACTGTGCCGATAAAGAGATTGCTCCGGTCCAGATAATCGTAGAGAATTTTTGCTTTTTCCTCGTTCTTTTTCTTCATTTCCGCGAGGCCGCCCTGATTCAGAAGCCACTTGAACACCTTGCCGCAGATGTAGATGTTGTAGCAGGGAGGGGTATTATACATGGAGCCGTTGTCCGCATAGGTTTTGTAGCGCAGCATGGTCGGCGTATTCGGGTATACATTCTCCGTGATCAGATCCTCGCGCATGATGCCGATGACCACGCCTGCCGGCCCGATGTTTTTCTGTACGCCGCCGTAGACGTAGCCATATTTGGTTACATCCATGGGCTCAGAAAGGAAGCAGCTGGATACGTCGGATACGAGCATTTTCCCTTTTGTATTCGGAAGAGTTTTATATTTTGTGCCGTAAATGGTGTTGTTTTCGCAGATGTACACATAGTCTGCGTCTTCACTGACAGGCAGATCGGTGCAATCCGGAATATAGCTGAAGTTTCTGTCGGCAGAAGAGGCAATGGCATTGGCCTTGCCGTACATCTGTGCTTCCTTCCATGCCTTCTTTGCCCATACACCGGTGATAATATAGTCGGCCACACCATGGGGCATCAGGTTCATCGGAACCATGGAAAACTGGGTATGTGCGCCGCCCTGCAGAAACAGCACCTTGTAGTTTCCCGGAATATCCAGCAGCTTGCGCAGGTCTGCTTCGGTCTGGTCAAAAATGTCCTGGTAAACACCGGAGCGGTGGCTCATTTCCATAACAGACATACCGCTGCCGCGATAATCCAGCATTTCAGCGGCGGCTTCCTTTAAAACCTCTTCGGGCAGCATGGCGGGACCTGCAGAAAAATTATATACACGCATTTTTTTAAATCTCCTTATGATTGGTATTGATCAGCATTTCCAGAAGATGGTAGCCGTTTGGCTCAAAGCGATTTGCCTGAGCTGCTGCTTCCTCTGTAAACGGAACGTTGTTATTTTGCGGATCGGTGCTGTCGTACAGCAGATAGGGAACAGGGTTTGCCGTATGTGTGCGGATGCGAATGGGTGTCGGGTGATCCGGAAGAACAAGCATCCGGAAATCCTCGTGCGCCTGCTCCAGTGCCTGCTTGACCCTGGCAATCAGACGGCTGTCCAGATATTCAATGGATTTTACCTTGTCCAGCGTACGGCCCTGGTGCCCCATTTCGTCGGGGGCTTCAACGTGGATATAGACGTAATCGCAGTGATCCTTCAGCAGAGCGTCAATGGCCGCCTGGGCTTTGCCCTCGTAATTTGTGTCAATGGATCCGGTTGCGCCGGGAACCTCACACACGCGCATTCCGGCTCCCACGGCGATGCCCTTCAGAAGATCCACGGCGGAAATCATTGCGCCCTTCAGACCGGTTTTTTCGTAGAAGTTCTGCACTGCGGGCTTGGTGCCGGCTCCCCAGAACCAGAGAGAGTTTGCTTTGTTTTTTCCTTCGGCAGCTCTTGCAAGGTTCAGCGGATGCTGATTCAGAATATCAAAGCTTTGCTCCATCATTTCCCGCAGAACCTTTTCCTGCGGCAGGTAGTCACCGATCACCTTCCCGAGATGGTCGTGGGGGGGCTCCAGATGCGATGTCCGCCCGCCCTTCCACACGAGAATGTGGCGGTAGCTTGTCCCGGTGTAAAACTGAAAGGTGTCATTGTTGAATTTTGCGCGTATGGCATCCATCAGCACATCCGCATCCGCAGTGGAAATTTCTCCGGAGCTGTGGTCCAGGATCGTCTTCTGCGGGTAGGGCTCATCCTCTGTCAGGGTGACAATATTACTTCGAAAAATGACATCGTCGCTGTCCATTTGAACGCCGACACTCAATGCCTCCAGCGGAGATCGACCGGAGTAATTGGCAGCCGGGTCATATCCCAGCACGGATAGATTTGCAACATCACTGCCGGGCGCCATGCCATCGGGGACATTCTGAACGGTTCCGATGAAGCCCTTGGCTGCAAGCTCATCCATTACCGGGGTGGAAGCTGCCGCCAGCGGTGTTTTTCCGCCGAGCTCCGGAATCGGTTCATCAGCCATTCCGTCTCCCAGAACGACGATGTATTTCATAGGTGTAGTCTCCTCCTTGAAAGAATTACCTGCCGTAAAATGCAACAGATACATTTGTACCGAATTATAATACCATCTTTTGAATATGAATACAATGTATAAAACGTACAGAATTCTGCCTGGAATTGAAACAAAAGGTATGCAGAATTTCATAAAGGACAAATGTGTGCGCATGGAATACAGGTGAATCTGCATGACATAAACGGAATACATATACACAGAAGTGAAAAATATGTGGGACAATGCTGCATAGAAAGACTAACTATTAAAAGTCAAGTCCGAAATTGAAGAAATTCCGTGAAACGGTCGCCGCCCATGACAAGCAGCAATCAAATGCTGTGAAAGCGTTGGCGAGGGCGACGGAGGCAATACAAATCCAGGCTCAGCGAACCCTCAAATTTTGCAGTGTAGCATTTGGTTGCTTCTGCTTGTCAAGGGTACGCTGCGCCGGCTCTGCTCGTTAATCGTTTTGCTCGGGTTCAAAAGGCAATTAAGCGGCTTGTCGGTAGGCCTGCCCGGACTTCTCCATTGCGTATATCAAACGTACCAATTTCTTCGCGGCATGAGAGAGCGCAACATTGTAGTGCTTCCCCTCGGCCCGTTTCTTGGCAAGATAGGCGGTGAAGGTTGGGTCCCAATGACAGACATATTTTGCGGCATTGTAAAGCGCATAGCGCAAATAGCGGGAGCCTCGTTTCTCCATATGCGAATACGCTCCGGACAGTGAAAGCTGACCGGACTGGTAAGTGGAAGGCGACATTCCTGCGTATGCGAGGATCTTATCCGGAGAGTCAAAGCGGGAGAAGTCACCGATCTCAGCCAGGATCACAGCACCCATGCGTACGCCAATGCCGGGAATCGTCGTAATGGGAGATTGTATTTCGTCCATCATGGTCTGAATTACAGCCTCGATGTCCTCAATTTCTGCATCCAGTTCACGGATCAGGCGTATCGTGTGCTGCAATTCCAGAGATTTGGCCGGCATAACAGAGCCGACAGAACATCTGGCAGCGTCACGAATCGTCATTGCCATATCTCTTCCGTAGCGACCTTTAGAGGCATCGCTCAGAACTGTTTTCAAATGCGTCAGATGCGCGCCGGCGACCTGCTTGGCACCGGGAAACTCACTGAGAAGTGCGTAAACGGATGCCATGTGCAGTGTTGGAACCAGCTTTTCCAGTTCGGGAAACAGGATCGTGACCAAACGGGAAACAGATTGCTTCAGCTTTGCTCGTTCGCGAACTTTATCAAACCGGTATCTTGTTAGTGACTTTAGCTCTTCGTTGTGGTATGCTGTACCTGTGTAGGACTTGAGGTCCACATCAGACATTAGCATAGTCGCAATAGTTCGTGCATCGATTCGGTCAGTCTTGGTTTTACGAAGGCTCAGGCTTTTCCGGTAGAGGTTGGTGTGCAGCGGATTGATGACATAGGTTGGCAGACTTTTGTCAAGCAGAAATCCGAGAATGTTGTAGCTGTAATGTCCGGTAGCCTCAAGCCCTACTTTTATTTTGTCTGCCGGGTGAGCACAGCGATGAATGGTTTGCAGCAGCGTGTCAAAGCCTTCTGCATTGTTAGCAATGGTGAAGACATCTGCCAGGACTTCACCTTCTGAGCTGAGGATGAAGCAGTCGTGCTTATCCTTGGCAACGTCGATCCCAACACAAATCATGATGAATACCTCCGGTATGTTTATTTGATGCCGGGTCCACAGGACACTTTACTCTTGTAACCTTGTTCTACATAAACCGTCTGGCGGTATCTAACTGATTAACAATACTGTAAAGGACTGTGGTTGGAGCCTTTCTAGAACCGTCTTGCGGTAGGGCGAAAAAACCGATCCACAGCATCCCTTACAGTGTAGCACAAGCCCTTGGAGAGGGGCTCTAAAAACTACTACTCTATAATACAAGGGGGAAAATTACAGCAAAAAACAGAAAAGCCGCACGGAATTTCTTCCGTACGGCGTGTGCGGCGGGGCGCCTCAGAGATTTCCTTTGTTTAGGGCGGCCTCAATCAGTCCCAAAAACAGCGGATGGGGTTTGTTTGGACGGCTCTTAAACTCGGGGTGATACTGCACGCCGATATAGAAGTCGTTGCCCTCCAGTTCCACTGTTTCGACAATGTAATTATCCGGGGATGTTCCGCTGATCGTCAGGCCGGCGGCGGACAAAGCCTCGCGAAATTCATTGTTGAATTCATAGCGGTGGCGGTGACGCTCGGAAATATCTGTTTTTTTATACGCACGATACATCTGCGTGCCAGGTACGATTTTGCATGGATAGGCACCCAGGCGCAGCGTGCCGCCTTTTGCGGTTTCATCGCTCTGATCCGGCAGGAAATCAATTACTTTGTGGGTGCTGTCGGGGTCAAATTCGCCGGAGTTGGCGTCCTGCATGCCGGCAACATAGCGCGCAAAGGCAATGACCGCTACCTGCATGCCGAGGCAAATGCCCAGGTATGGCAGGTTGTGCTCGCGGCAGTAATTCGCGGTGACGATTTTTCCGTCAATGCCACGGTTTCCAAAGCCGCCGGGTACAATGACGCCGGAGCAGTCCGAAAGGATTTCCCCCACATTCTGCTCATTGACGGTTTCAGAGTCAATCCACTTTATGTTTACATGGGCACTGTGGGCATACCCTGCATGCCGCAGTGCTTCGGCAACGGAGAGGTAGGCGTCGTGCAGCTGAACATATTTGCCAACCAGCCCGATGGTTACCTGCCTGCTCCTGTTGTGAATGCGGTCCAGCATGGCATTCCAGTCAGAAAGGTCAATGTCCGGCGCGTTTATTCCCAGTTCGCGGCATACAATGCCGGAAAAATTACTTTTTTCCAGCATGATCGGCGCCTCGTATAGCTCGGGGAGCGTGATATTTTCGATGACGCAGTCCGGCTTTACATTGCAGAACATGGCGATCTTCCGGAAAATGGATTCTTCCAACGGTTCATCGCAGCGCAGTATGATGATATCCGGCTTTACGCCCATGCCCTGCAGCTCTTTTACGGAGTGCTGTGTGGGCTTTGACTTGTGCTCATCGGAGCCGCGCAGGAAGGGAACCAGCGTGACGTGAATAAACAGGCTGTTCTGCGGCCCAACCTCCAGAGAAATCTGGCGAACCGCCTCTAAAAAGGGCTGCGATTCAATATCGCCGATGGTTCCGCCAATTTCGGTGATGACCACATCCGCATCGGTTTTCTTTGCGACGGAATATACGAAATCCTTAATTTCATTGGTGATATGGGGAATTACCTGAACGGTGGAGCCGAGATATTCTCCCCGGCGTTCCTTGTTCAGCACATTCCAGTAGACCTTTCCGGTGGTGAGATTGGAGTATTTATTCAGATCCTCATCGATGAACCGCTCGTAATGCCCAAGGTCGAGGTCAGTCTCGGCACCGTCCTCTGTAACATATACTTCCCCATGCTGATAGGGGCTCATTGTGCCCGGGTCTACATTAATGTAGGGGTCAAGCTTCTGCGCGGCAACCTTCAGCCCTCTGGCCTTCAGGAGCCGTCCGAGGGAGGCGGCGGTAATGCCTTTTCCCAATCCGGAGACAACGCCGCCGGTGACAAAAATATATTTTGTGTTTTTCATCTGAATTTCCTCCATCATTTAGATGTCATAAGAGCGGATGATATTTTCGGCTACCTGACGGCGGGGCATCCGCATGTCCATAGCCTGCTTCTCAATGAAGTAGTGTGCATCCTGTTCCTTCATATGGTGATGCTCCATCAGCAGCCATTTTGCCCGGTTTACGATGCGGATATCCGCCATTTTTTCCTGTAAGGTGCGATTCGCCTTTTCCAGCTTGGACAGCCGTGCGGTCATTGCCGTCAGGAGCTTTACGGCACTGTAAAATCCCTGCCGCCCCACCGGCTTGCTGACCGTAAGCACGCCGCAGTCTTCAACCTTGTAGCAGATCTGCTCATACAGCTCATTTTTTACAAGAAGAAGCACACCGGCAGCGGTTTCGGACAGATCCAGTGCCAGGTCAACCCCAAGCTCGTCTGTAAGAGGTGCGTTAATGATTACGATATCTGCCTGCAGATCCGGGAGCATCCTTCGAACCTCGCCGGCATTGTGCGCACGGTCGATCGGGCTGTAGCAATCGGGCGGAAGCAGCTGAGAAATGGTATCGTATATTTTATCGCCGGAGTCAACGATGAGGACGCGGTATCTCCTTTTTTCCGGTAGCATGGCAGGTATCCTCAGTCCAGCATGGATACCGGAAGAATGGACGATACAAATGGGCTGTTTCTTGCAATTTCTTTTGCTTCCGATAATTTCTTCGGAAGCTGAGACAGGGAAGCGGTGATGCTTTCCGGCGCGGTGTACAGATTCTCGTTTACAGGCGGGGGAGCGACCATCTTATTGCGAATGCCGTCCAGCCCGGCGTGAATCAGGAGTGCATAGGCAAGGTACGGATTTGCCGTCGGGTCGGGTGAGCGCAGCTCGATGCGCTTATATTCTCCCTGAGCAGCAGGAATCCGAATCAGCTGCGAGCGGTTTTCAGGGGACCAGGTGATATAGCGGGGTGCCTTGTGTTCACCGTGACGCTTGTAGGAATCCTCCGCGGGATTTAAGAACGCGGTGAGCTCCTTTACGTGTGCCAGAATTCCGGCAAGGAAGGAATCTGTGCAGTCCGAGCCGTCCGCGCACTTTACGGACATATTGATATGCATTCCGTTTCCGGCCTCTCCGGGAATCGGCTTCGGAGAAAAGTCCGCGTAAACCCCATTGTGAAGGGCGGATGTCTTTACCACGGATTTGAAGTGCATGGCGTTGTCGGCGGCGGTCATGGCGTCGGAATAGCGGAAGTCGATCTCATTTTGCCCGGGTCCCTCTTCATGGTGTGAGCTTTCTGTCTGAATGCCCATATCCAGAAGGTTTAAAATGATTTCGCGGCGTATGTTTTCCCCCTTATCCTCCGGAGCAACATCCATGTATCCGGCGCGGTCAAAGGGAATAGATGTGGGGTCGCCGTTTTCATCTGTTTTGAACAGGTAAAATTCAAATTCGGAACCGAACTGCACCTGGCAGCCGCAGGATTTGGCCTCCTGAATGGCTTTGCTCAAAATAGCGCGGCAGTCCATGGCAAAAGGAGTGCCGTCCGGGTGGGTGATATTGCAGAACATTTTCACAACCTTCCCTCTGCTGGGGCGCCAGGGAAGAATGTTTAAGGTTGACGCAATGGGGTGCAGAAACAGGTCAGATCCCACAGGTCCGCCAAAACCGGTGATGGCAGACGCGTCAAAGGAAATGCCGTAGGAAAAAGCGCGCTTTAATTCCTCCGGCATAATGGCAATGTTTTTCTGCTTCCCGGTAATGTCGCAAAAAGCAAGCCGGATGAATTTCACATCCTCCTGCGCCACGTACTCGTATACATCTTCAGCCGAGTAAATCATAAGCCCTTCCTTTCCGGAACACGATTTCGGTAAAGGCAATATCACAATTGTGTGGCGTTGCCTAAATAAAAAAGAAGATGCTTGCGCAGCGGCAGCTCCTCGCTCCCGGTTCAGCAAACACCTTTGTTTACGCAGGGATTATACTTCTTTTTCGGCGCGCTGTCAATCCTGAGCTGTTGTGTAAATATGCCGAAGCTTGCAGGATGATGAAAACAAAAATTCATTTGTTTGACAAAATTGTGCTGCAGAGGCATTTAAATGCAGAATTTGCACTTGACATCTTTCAATGGGAGATGTAGAATGCCGGCAAACCAGCAGAGAAGCTGCTGCATATTCGATGAAAAGTGCGACAAAGGTGTCGTCTGAACCGGGGTATCCCGCAGACGCTCCTTTGTCGCTTTTCGTTGTTGCAAATGAAGAGGAGGAAGCCGGATATGTGCTCTATCATCGGCTGCATCGGATCACACCTGAGTGAAGAAGAGGTACGAAGCTATTTTAACAGAACCGTTTCCAGAGGCCCGGACATGACAAGAATTCTGAATTTAGGCAATGGATTCCTAGGATTCCACCGCCTTGCCATCATGGGATTGAATGAAAACGGCATGCAGCCTTTCTCTGCCTTCGGGAATTCAGTGGTGTGCAATGGTGAAGTGTACGGCTTCCGGAAGACGAAGAAAGAGCTGGAGAAAAAGGGCTATGTTTTCCGCAGTGATTCAGACTGCGAGCTGCTGCTTCCGCTTTACCGTGAATACGGCTGCGGAATGTTCCGCATGCTGGATGCGGAATTTGCA
>CAVIFH010000053.1:0-9761 GCA_963641615.1 bacterium
GCCCAATATGGCGATTGCGGCAATGGCGGCTACCAGAATCACAAGCAGAGAATTGCTCCTGGAGGGTGTATTTGTGTCTGCGTCCGGGAGCGTTTCCTCCTCAGTCTCCGCTTCCGGCTGACTCCATGTTGCAAGTGTCGCTGCGGAGGGAGCACTCTCTGATGCAGTTGTCCCTTCAGTTGCGGCAGCTGTCTCCTGAGTGGAGGCAGTAGCATACGTTACGGCCGCACAGCTTGTTTTTACGGCGACACTGACTTCGCTCCCGTTTGAGCAGCGAACGGCACAGTAATAATAGGTCGTTCCGGGAGTGTAGTCCGGCGTAAAGCTGGAGGATGTGGCACCTAAAATTGCCTTGCCGCCCACATTGGAATTTACGGTATTTTTATACCACTGATAGGTAAGTACGGCTCCCTGCTGGGAGGTGGATGCGCCGACACTCAAAGTGGTCCCTTCGGTTGACTTCAGATTGGCGCTGATGGGCTGCTTTTGAATGGTCGGCGCAGTTAATTCCTGATTAAGCACGTTGATAATTGCCGGATCACTCCAGACATTTCCGGACACGCCGACGAACTCAGCACGTACGCGCCAGCCGTTCAGTTCTTTCGGAATGTAGTTCAGCCCCAGACGCTCCGTGTTCAGACCGGTTACTACCAGACCGGGGAACCGACTGGAAGCATCCGCTGCAAGAATGTCGATGCTGCCGCCGGAATTTTGCAGATGCCAGATGATATCCAGGCAGGAGTCCGCACGTGCAACAAATTCGGCGTAGCCGTTTTCACGCACGTTTTCACCGGTTGGGTGCTTGGTAACTACGGGGATACTGCTGATGGTGGGATCTGTGGGCACCTCCGTTGGCGCCTCTGTCGGGGCTTCTGTAGGTACATCCGTTGGCGTTTCCGTTGGTGCCTCCGTCGGCGCCTCCGTCGGAGCTTCAGTAGGTGCTTCCGTCGGTGCTGCAGTTGCTTCCGTCTCCGTACTTCCGGACTCCTGTGCGCAGGCAGAAAAAGGCATCATGCTGAGACACAGCGCAATGACAAGCACAAAAACAGTTTGTACAAATTTCTTCATAATTTTCCTCCGGAAAATTTTGATGCGATCATTTTAAGTTATATTGCAGCGGAGGAATAAAACAATTGCAATGTATACAAATGGATAAATAAATATCCTATTTTGATTGCTTTTTTCAACCTGCTGCAATTTCCCTAATTATATTGATATTTTATCTGTTCGTCAACAGAAAAATAAGAAAATATGAATGGAAAGCGTCGTTTTCAGTTGATTTTTGATTTCTGTTTTTGCAAAAGCAATTCTGGAAGAGAGATAAAGGCAACCATAGCCATAATGCATACGAATCCAATATAATCCGGCAGCTCAAATTGAGTTTTCAGCCATATTCGGGAGAAAAATGGGGCGGAAAGCGTTTCTACGGATGCAATGAGCCCGGCTTTCAGCGGCCCAATCAAAACGGTGCTCTCCAGGTACAGCGAAAAACCGAAAACTGTTCCGACAAGCACAATCGTGGCCAAAGCAAGAATGCTGCCTGCACTGTCAACTCCCGGCAGCTGCCAGACGCGCACCAAAATGGCAAGCACGGTACCGCCGATCAGCATACCATAGGCGACAACGGGCGCATTGCCATATTTTTGAATCAGTTTTCCGGGAGAGACGGTATATACCACCAGCGCCAGTGCGGCGGCAAGCCCCCAGAACAGCCCCTGAGGAGATAAGACCATATTTGACATTCTGCCGTGGGTTGCGAGAAGAAAGATGCCAAGCAGAGCCAGAAGAAGCCCGAGAAATTCGCTTGCCTTTGGAAGACGCCGTGCCCGAAAGCATGTGTAAATCAGCAGCAGGGCCTCACCGCTGTACTGCACAGCGGTGGCAGTGCCGGAGTTTGAGTAGTAAATTGCTTCCATGTAGCAATATTGCACGGCCATCAGCCCGGCAATGCCGAAGAAAATAAGATGCAGTGCATCGCGCCTGTCCTTCCACACAGCTGTAACAGAGGCCGGCTCTCCTACGGCAGATATGATTAAAAGAATGGCTCCGGAGCTTAAAAGCCGGACGGCGGTCAGCCAGCCATTATTTACAGAACTGTGAGAAAAGAGGTATTCTCCGACCGTGCCGGAAAATCCCCAGCATATGCCTGCAACCAGTGCAAAAATAAAACCGATAGGCTGTTCCTTTTTCATAATCCCGAACCTTCCTGAATTTCCATACCGTATCATGCAGTAGGCGTATATGATGAATGGCATAATGCCGCATTCAATACGCCGCGAATTTTATCATGAAATGATATCCGTTGCAATGCTGAAAATAGAAATCACCGCCTCCGCGGATCATTCCGGAGACGGTGATATTTTGGTATAGGCTTTAGCCCAGATTGCGGATGTTCACACGAATTGCGGGACGAACACCTCCATCGGATTACACCACGCGGATGCCGCAGTAGAAATGCTCGCTCCAGTATCCGCTGGTTAAATCGGAATAGGATACCGTGCTGCGGGAGTTCGGTGAATGAATAAACTGCCCGTTTCCTGCGTAAATTCCGGCATGTGTAATGCCGCTTCCGCCGGTGCCGGAAAAAAGCACGATATCGCCGGCCTGCAGTTCGCTCTTATCCACCTGTGTACCTGCGCTGTACTGCGCCTCCGGTGTTCTGCCGACGGAGATGCCAAAGATTCCATAGACATAATAGACAAAGCCGGAGCAGTCAAATCCACTGGGAGACGCGCCGCCGTAGACGTAGGGTGTGCCGAGATATGTGACTGCTTTGGCAAGAATCTGCGCTCCGGTTACGTTCCCTGTATATGAGGAAGCTGCGGATGTACTGACGACAGCGGAGGCACTTGGAAGAGCTCCGATTGCCTGCCCCTGCAGGAAGTACTGCGGTGTATTGGCGGAGGCCTGGTTTTCGTAAGGAATTTCCGTTAATTTAAGGTAATCGCTGCGGATGTAGCAGCTTACGGAATCGTGCAGGACCTTATACCAGCCGTTGTTGACGCCAATAATATAGCATCTTTCACCGGCAGATACGGAGCCTGCCAGACTGTAATCGGTGCCGGGACCGGTGCGCAGATTGACTGTACTCCCGGTTACTGTGCCATAGCCAAGTTCGGCGTTTTCTGCGGACGCCACACTTAAGTATTCCGCACTCATATAGCCTTCCTGCAGATTATAGAGCACGCGGTACCAATCGCCTTCTGATGCGAGGACGACAACGCACTCTCCGGAGTTCGCCGTTGCAAGGATTGCAGCGCCTGTATCCGGTGCCTGCCGCAGGTTAAGAGCAGAGGCATTGACAAAACCGATGCCGTATACCAGGCTTGCGTCCTCTGCGAATGTGTTTACAAGGAAAAGATTTGTAAAAAGAAACAAAGCCGCTACAGCTGCAGCGGCTCGCGTGGGAAACTTCATACGTTACCTCCGTTGCGGGGAATTGGAGGGCACTGACAGCAGAAACTGCCGGCAATCTCCAAAACTTGTTTATCCGGATCTGTCCTCCGGAAAATTTATTTTCCTGCCAGTGCGCGCTCCAGCCACACACACCCTACATCCAGAGCTGTGTAGAAGCCGTCCTTCTCGCTCTTTTTTACGATGCGGTCGCGGCTTCTGACCGTCTGATCTGTCAGCTGCAGCTGAACGGAAACGCGGGTTGCAATATCGGCATCATTTACCTTTTTGGTTTCCAGAATCTGCATCATCACGATGTGGCTGTCTGCCATAGAGCCGTAGTACACAAGATTATCCTTGCGCATCAGCGGACGGCCCTTGTACATCAGAACTTTTTTCTCGTCTGCCATGATAGGAACCTCCTGAAAAATGTAGCAAAATTGTAACACATTGTAACTCACTTGTCAATTACTTTGTAACCTTAACGACATGAAAAGAAAATTATTTACAATTGTTACCATGGGATTTTTTCAAAAAACGGAGAAAGTATGAAGTTTTCAAGTTACATAACACATTACATAACAAGAGGCCTTTGCGGTGGCAAAAGCCTCTTAGCTGGTGTGTTTCTTAGCGGCTGTATACGTTACTCTTTGGACAGATACTCCCGAACCAAAGCCTGCATCAATTCGTCACGGTCAATTTTGCAGATCATGCTTCTCGCACTGCGGTAATTGGTGATGTATGTGGGATCTTCGGTGAGGAGATAGCCGACAATCTGGTTAACCGGGTTATAGCCTTTTTCATTCAGCGCGTTAAAAACACTGCGGAGTATGTAGCGCATGCTGTCCTTTTCATCGGGCACTTTAAAGGTCTGGGTTTCCTGCTGCGTCATTGTCTCAGCCTCCTCATTTTTGTGATGTACCAAGGAAATCACTGGATACTGTCCATATTATAACCGACAAAATCAGGCGTGTAAAGGGACATATTCGAAAAAATGTACGAAATTGAGATGAAGAAAATCTTAAGGCAGCACCGCACAAAGAGGCAGGCGCTGCAGATGAATTGCGCGGTGCTGCCTTAGATGCGAAAGAATTTCTCAGCGCAGTGTCGCGTTCAGCTTCTCTTTCAGTGCGGCGAGGACATTTGCGACAACCTTTTCGGAATCGCTGTCGGTCAGAGTGCGATCGTCCGCCCGCAGCTCCAGAGAGAAGGCCATGCTCTTTTTTCCATCCGGGATACCTGTGCCGCGGTAAATATCAAACAGCTGAATGCGGCGCAGAAGCTTTCCAGCAGAGGCGGTAATGGCGTTCTCAACCTGGTCGACTGTAAGTGCTTCATCGCAAACCAGCGCAAGGTCACGGCTTACAGTGGGGTATTTGGGCAGCGGTGTAAAGGTCGGTTCCGGCAGACGGAGCTGAAGCATTTTGGTGAAATTCAGCTCTGCGCAGTAAATTTCGGAGTCAATGCCGTAGCTCTGTGCAACCAGCGGGTGCACCTGTCCCATAACGCCGATTTCCACTCCGTCGATAGAAACGGCGGCGCAGCGGCCGGGGTGATAGCTGGGGTTATCCTTTACGGCGGTGTAGACGGCCTTCTTCATCCGCAATCCGCTGAACAGTGCTTCAATCTCACCCTTCAGCTTAAAGAAGTTCTCCTTTTCACCATAGGAGCCGAACACCATCATCTTCGGCTCTTCCGGAAGCGGCTGACCCTCTACGGGAAGATAAACCTTCGCGATTTCGTAGAGCTTTGCCGCTTTGTTGTGGTATGCATTGTTTCGCCCGAGAATTTCCAGCATGGAGGGCAGCGCAATGGTGCGCATGATGGAGGTATCCTCGCCCAAGGGGTTTTGAATCCGCAGGGCGTTGCGCAGAGGAGAAGAGGGGCTGAGGCGAATCTTGTCGAACACTGTGGGAGAAGTGAAAGAATAGGTGATGATTTCACTGTAACCCAGGCCCCGGGCGAGGGCCCCGGCGGAGGCTTCCAGCTTCATTTCCTCAGAGTAGCCGCCGTGGGTCATGGTACGGAACTGGGTTACGGGGATTTCATTATAGCCGAAGGAGCGGCCTACCTCTTCTGCGATATCTACCATGCGCACAAGGTCCGGCCGGAAGGACGGAACATGAATTTCACCATTTTCTACCGGGATTTCCAGCCGGTTCAGGTAGGCAATCATATCCTTTTCAGGAATATCCGTGCCCAGCAGTCTGTTGATTTTTTCCGGCTCCAGAGGCAGCGTGCGCTCCTGGGGAACGTAGTTGATGATATCAATGGTTCCATCCAGAACGTCGCCGCATTCGAGCAGCTCCACAAGCTCGCATGCGCGCTGAACGGCGGGAACCGTCATCATCGGGTCTAGGTTCTTTTCATATTTGCCGGATGCCTCCGTACGCATGCCGAGAGCAAGCGCTGTCTGGCGAATGGACGTGCCGTCGAAGTTCGCGGACTCAAACACAACCATGGAGGTATCGTCAACGATTTCGGAATTTTCGCCGCCCATGATTCCGGCAAGACCGATGGGCTTATCCTCATCCGCAATTACCAGCATGCCGGGCTTCAGGTTTCGCACATTTCCATCCAGCGTCACCAGGGTTTCTCCTGCTTTTGCCTCGCGGACAACGATTTTCCCGGAGGAAACGTACCGGTAGTCAAAGGCATGCATCGGCTGGCCGTACTCCAGCATTACATAATTGGTGATATCCACAATGTTGTTGATGGGGCGGACACCATTGGCACGCAGGCGCTGACGCAGCCACTTGGGCGAGGGCCCGATTTTTACATTCGCCACCATGCGGGAAGAATAACGGTTGCACAGTTTAACGGCGGGGACCTCCACATCCAGATGCTCAAAGATGCTGCCGGCGCTGCTGCCCTTTACCACAGGTGTGTGGTGCTTCATGGGTCTGCCAAAGGCAGCGGCAGCCTCGCGTGCAAGTCCGATGATGGAGTAGCAGTCCGGCCGGTTGTTGGTAATTTCAAAGTCCACAACCGTGTCGTCGTTCCCGATAATTTTGTTGATGTCATCCCCGGGCTTTCCGGCATCCTTTTCCAGAATCCATATGCCGTCTGCGTAAACGCCGGGCAAATCGTTCTGTGTCAGTCCAAGCTCTGCAAAGGAGCAGAGCATGCCGTTGGATACCTCACCGCGCAGCTTGCCTTTGGTGATGTGTACGCCGCCGGGCAGCCAGGAATTGTGCAGTGCCGCGGGAACCAGGTCGCCCTCGTGCACGTTTTGCGCACCGGTGACGATCTGCACAGGCTCCTCAGCACCAACATCTACCTGGCAGATAAACATGTGGTCAGAGTTGGGGTGGCGCACGATGGAGAGCACCTTGCCGACGACTACATTCTTGATTTCAGCGTCCATCCGCTCCCAGGTTTCCACCTTCTGACCGAAAACCGTCAGCGTCTCGACAAATCTCTTGTCGGAGACATCACTTAAATCTACGAAATCCTCATTGATCCATTTTCTATTCAGCTTCATTTGGAAATCCTCCCTTAAAACTGGCTCAGGAACCGAACGTCATTGTCAAATATCAGACGCAGGTCATTGATTTTCAGCTGTCCCATGGCCATACGCTCAAGGCCCATGCCAAAGGCAAAGCCGGTGTATTTCTCCGAATCAATGCCGCAATTTTCCAGTACCTTCGGATGTACCATGCCTGCGCCAAGCACCTCAATCCATCCTTCGCCGTGGCAGGTGGAGCACACCTGACCATCCAGTTCGCCGGTACCGTGGCACTTGTGGCACTGCATGTCCATCTCGCAGCTGGGCTCTGTGAAGGGGAAGTGGTGGGGACGGAAGCGCGTCTGCGCGCTTTCACCATACACCTTCTGTAAAATGCCGATGAGCGCACCCTTCAGGTCACCCATGGTGATGTTCTCAGCCACAACAAGTCCCTCAATCTGGTGGAACATGGGGGAGTGCGTCGCGTCTGCCTCATCCTTGCGGAATACACGGCCGGGAGCAAGCATGCAGATGGGCGGCTTGTGGGTCTCCATATAGCGAATCTGCATAGGGCTTGTCTGGGTGCGAAGCAGCACGCTGTCATCATCCGTAAAATAGAATGTGTCGCTGCGGTCACGGGAGGGGTGTCCTTCTTCAATATTCAGCCGCGTGAAATTATAGTCGGCCAGCTCCACCTCGGGAGCCTCGTACACATCATAGCCCATGCCGACAAAGGTATCCTTGATCTGCTGGAGAACTTGGTTCATCGGATGCTGGTGGCCAATTTCAATTTCGTCTCCGGGAATGGTTACATCAATCGCTTCCGCAGCAAGCTTTGCTTCCAGCGCGGCAGCGTGAACGGCAGATTTGCGTTCTTCAAGCCGCTTCTCAATGGCGGAGCGGACATTATTGGCCAGCTGCCCCATGACAGGCCGCTCTTCGGCGGAAAGCTTGCCCATCTGCTTGAGCACAGCGGTAAGCTCGCCTTTTTTCCCGAGCAGTCTTACGCGCAGATCCTCCAGCTCAGCCGGTGTGGATGCTTTGTCGAGTGCCTCAATGGCCCTCTGACGAATGGATTCCAGTTGTTGTTTCATTTTACTTCTTTCCTCCTGAAAAGATTGACATTGCATGAAAAAAATAAATGCCCTCCGTCCCACATCATCGGGACGAAAGGCAAAACCTTCCGCGGTACCACCCGCAATTCACTGCTGTCGCAGTGCAGCTCTCAGGCGCATGCACGCCCATGACAGATAACGGTGTCGCCCGGCCAACCCTACTTTGCTTCAGGCGGCAGCTCCCGGGGGAAAGCCCGGCACTGCACACAAGCGGATTCCACCATCCCGCTCTCTCTGTATGTGCAAACCAATGCAAGGCAACCCGATCACAGCAATTACACAATCTTCTGCCATTCTACATCACATTTTCCTGTATTTCAAGCTTTTTTTACTTTATATCAGCACTGAACAATTCGCCCGTGGCAGTGCCTTGCCGGGAAAGTGTAAAATAATACCAAAGTGCGGCTAAAATAATTGCTTGTTTTTAGCGATTCACTGTGGTAAACTTACCTCACTTAAAACCTCTTGGAAAGGAACCACCTGAAATGAAACATTTCACTTCAAATCACGAAAATCAGCCGGAGAGCAGCAAATCAGGCTCTGAGAAAAACAGCCGCCTGGGTTCCGGTGCCTCCCTGCTGACCATTGCTGCCGCACTGGCGCTGGTTATTCTGGCCTTCGGTGTCCTCTTTGGAACGAAGGAAAGCTCCCTTCGCAGCGATGACGCATCCGTGCAGGTCGTACAGGCCGCGGAAGGAACCGATGCAGAGACCGAGGCTGCTGCAGAAGACGAAACAGAAGCCGCCGAGACGGAAGCTACGGATGCAGCCGAAGCTGCTACCATTCCCGCGGACGGAAATCCCGAGGATGTGACCTGCAAGGGAAGCTATACCGCTGATGACGAGACAGCAATCGCCGCACGGGATACGGTTGTGGCAACTGCCGGTGAATATGAGCTGACACTGGGACAGCTGCAGGTATTCTATTGGATGCAGCTGCGTTCCTTTGTAAACACCTACAGCTATTACATTTCCTATTTTGGCCTGGACCTTACACAGAGTCTGGATACGCAGGTATGCTCACTGAGCGATGAAGGGTGGACCTGGCAGCAATTTTTCCTGGAAAGCTCTCTGAATTCCTGGCTGAGCTACTGCTCCATGGCCGCTGAAGCGGATGCCAACGGTTTTGAACTGACAGAAGAAGAGCGCAGCCACATTGAAAATGCCGCCGCAGAGCTGGAAGAAACCGCCGAGGAGTACGATTATGAATCCGGCACTGCCCTGATCCACTCCAGCCTTGGCCCTGCCGCCGAAATAGAGGACTATGTATATTTCATGGAGCTCTATTATAAGGCCAATAATTACTATTCCGAGATTTCCGACAGCATTGACCCCAGTGATGAAGAACTGGAAGCCTTCTATGAGGAGCATGCGGAGGGCTACGAAGCCAACGGCATCACGAAGGACAGCCGCACGGTGGATGTGCGCCACATTCTCGTCTTCCCGGAGGGCGCAGACAGCTCTACCATCTCTACGGAAGAATTCAGCGAGGAGGCATGGAATGTTGCTGCAGAAAATGCTCAGGCCATTCTGGATGAATTCCTCGCCGGCGACAAGACCGAGGATTCCTTTGCCGCGCTTGCAAATGAACGCTCTGAGGATACCGGCTCCAATACAAACGGCGGCCTGTATGAAGACGTAACCGAGGGAGAGATGGTCACGGAATTCAACGACTGGTGCTTTGATGAAGCGCGTACGGTAGGCGACACGGGCATCGTGAAAACCTCCTACGGCTATCACGTCATGTATTTTTCCGGCAGCTCCCTGCTCTGGAAAGAATATGCGCTCAGTGACTACGTTCAGGAG